>CAJOKK010000030.1 GCA_905235165.1 uncultured Atopobiaceae bacterium
TGAATGTATCTAGGGTTGTTCACACAGCTTTTAAGCTTACCTCAGAGTAGCCCTCGCTGCACGCGCACCCACGGCAAACACAGCAAACAATCCAAGGTGCCAAGGAGCATAAGATGTGCCTCAAATTGGGCGAAAGGTGCCGAATCTGGCCAAAGGCGCTATCATGGGGTTGTTGTATCTGTGCGTCAACTGGAGGTTATGCTGGAAAACACCAAGCTAAGCCCCATCATCCCTGTCGAGCGTAGGCGCTTTCGGCAGCTCATTGACGAAGGCTAGCTTCAGGTCAGTATCCTAGGCTGATGAACATGAAGGTACTTGCCATCATACCGGCCTTCAATGAGGAGGCTTGCATTGCGGATACCGTCGCTAATCTTACGGCGACCTGTCCCGATATCGACTACGTTGTCATCAACGACGGGTCAAGCGATCGCACCGAGGATATCTGTCGCGAGAAGGGGCTGAACTACGTATCGCTCCCCATCAACACGGGCTTGTCTTCGGGCTTCAAAACCGGTATGAAATACGCTCGACGCTATGGCTACGATGCCGTCGTGCAGTTTGATGCCGATGGCCAACACTTACCAGAATTCATTCCCGACATGGCCGAGGCCATGGAGCGCGAGAAGGCTGACATCGTCATTGCCTCGCGAACGCTCGCAGGCGAGTCGCCCGAGGGCGCACGAGGCGTCGGGTCAAAGTTCATTTCTTGGCTCATTAAAGTGACCACCGGCACCCATATCAGTGACCCCACCTCCGGCATGCGCATGTATGATCGCGACATGATTGAGGCATATGCCACAAGCTTCGACCTCACTCCCGAGCCAGACACCATTGCCCTGCTCGTACGCAAGGGTGCAAAGGTCATAGAGGTTCCCGCACGCATGCAAGATCGCCAAGGCGGCACAAGCTATCTCAACTTTGCCAACAGCGTCAGGTACATGCTGCACACGTCCTTCTCGATTCTGATGTTCCAATGGTTTAGATAGGATCTTCGGATGACACCTACCCTCAGGATTCTCTGCGTCATCTGCTCCGCCCTCACGTTCTCCGGCATGGCGCAGCAGATTAAGAAGTCACGCATCAAGATTGAAGACTCCATCTTCTGGGTCTTGCTCTCTGCCCTGCTGCTCTTCATCGCCATCTTCCCTGACGTGGCAAGCTTCCTTGCACACATGCTCGGCTTCCAGGCCACGAGCAACTTTGTCTTCTGCGGACTTATCGCCATCCTCCTTGTGAAAGAATTCCATCACACCATGCGCATCTCCCAGCTCAAACACAAGGTAAACGAGCTTGCGCAGAAAGAGGCACTCGACGACTATGAGCGAAATTAGGCCCAGTGGCACTCGAAGGCACGACCTTCCTACCCTGAGCATTGTCATTCCCTGCTATAACGCGGAGAAGACCCTGCGTCGTTGCATTGATTCAATCATCAACCAGACCAGCGGACATATCCAGGTGGTCTAACGACGGCTCGACCGACGGCACGCTCTCAATCATCAAGAGCTATGTCCGTGACCGCCCCGACACCATCACCTGCATCGATATTCCCAATGGCGGAAGCGCCAAGGCACGCATGATGGGACTTGGCGCCGCAACGGGTACCTACGTTGGCTTTCTTGATAGCGACGACTATCTCGACCCGAGCTTTGCCGAGAAGATGCTCGCCAAGGCCGACGAGACCAAGGCCGATATGGTCGTTTGCGGCTACCGACGCATCAATGCGGAAACCGGCGAGGAGCTTTCGCAAGAGCTCTGCAGCAAGCGCCCAAGCTTCAAGGTCTCTGACGACCCGGGGCTGACCGTTACGGTCAACTCGGCCTTGTGGAACAAGATCTACCGCACCTCTACGTTGAGCAATGCGGCAACGATCCCCTCTCCCCCACCAATTGCCGAGGATTTTCTGGTGCAGACACTCTTCTTCCTCGAACCGGAAGGCAGCGTCGTCTTCGTAGCGGAGCCGCTCGTCAACTACCTTGTTCACCCTCATTCGCTCATGACGTCCGTCAGCGAATCAGACGTGCAGCCCACCTACCGGGCCATGGCAGACGTGCGCCAGATCCTCGCGGAGCGCCATGCCACAAGTGACTTCATCGAGGCCTTTGACACCTCCGCCTTCCTGCATCTCGGCATTTCGCTTAACCACGCGCTCTCGGACGACGATTCCGTCAACCTGCCCGAAACCATAGCGGCATGCACCGAGTTCCTTGACTCCACCTGCCCGCTCTGGAGGCACTCGCGCTATCTCTCGCTGCGCTATGCCTCTCGTCATGGTGCTGCCTACCAGCGACTGCGCCTTGCTTGGCTCGCCTATAAGGCTGGGCTCATGGTTCCCTTCCTCAAGACGTATCGCCTCGCCATCACCAAGCTCGGCATCACCATCAAGTGGTAACCGCGTGGGGCCGAGGGACGTTATTGTCCCTTGGCCCCAGTAAAGATTGCTCTCCCGGCTCAAAGCTCCTTACAGGCGATAGGCGTCTATCGTATGCATGGGCGTCGGGTGAGGTTCGCGCCAGTCACCGTAGTCTTTGGTGAGGATCTCGTCATAGGCCGCAGGGCCCACATAGCGACGGCCCTCAAAGGGATAGGTTGCCGTCGTCTCCATCCACTCACGCCGATAGCGATAGCGACCATGAGGATCATAGGTGCACAAAAGGCCAACCCAACCGCTGTCCTTGGGGGGACGAGCCTTGGCAACGCGGTCGATGGCACGTGACAGGGCATAGGGGCTAATCAGGCCAAAGAGGGGGCAGAACACGCGCTTGATGGCCGTTACCGCAGGATTGATGCCCTTGTTCTTGGGGTTAGTCGTTGAGAGATAGCGCAAGGTCGTAAGAAGCACGAGCAAAGCACCTCGCACGCCAGGCCGTTCCTCACAGGCGTCATAGGCAAAGACATCAACCCAGGCACCCGTTGAGTAGCGATCACGCACGTGCGGCTGATGGATAATGCTCGTTGAGTCATACACCTTGGCAAACTCGAAGGGTGAGTCACCAACGACGGGAGACTCGACCTTGATGGTCTCGTCGGATTTCCACTCGTCAAAGTGACGCATAAAGACCTCGTAGTCTTCCCGGGGCATGAAGAGGTCTATGTCGTCATCCCAGGGAATAAAGCCCTCATGGCGAACAGCTCCCAGAAGGCTCCCGTACGAAAGGAGATAGCGCAGGCCGTGCTCCTCACATACGCGATGGATCTCATCCATCAAGACCAGCTCCTGTTGCTTGATCTCGTCGATGGTCATTTCCTGCATATGCATCAATCCCTTCGGATGAACTGCCCTAAGACGCGACCTCGGAGGTATTTCCCGACCCATAGGCGCGCCACAGCCTCAAGACGTAGAAGGCCCTCACCGACAGCAGGACCATCTCGGTACAAACCCTAAGAATACACGCCGAGAACAGGGTGAGATTTCCACTGAAGAGCAGGAAGGACAGCACGACGGCATTGAAGACTGCCGCCGTGACGGACGAGGTCGTGAGCTCACGGTCTTGCCCAAATGCCGCCAAGACCGGGTAGCCGATGAGCGTTGCCGGATAGGAGAAGATAAAGACTGGGGCGATGAGGGCGAGCACATAGGCCCCCTCAAGATACTCCGGCCCACCGAAGATGCCCATCTCGAACTCGCTGAGAAGCGCAAAGGCAACAGAGCCGATAATATCAACGGGCATACCGATGAGCAGAAGCGTCTTGAGCAGCTTGAAGTCGTGGTTGTTCACCATATGCGGGTAGAGGCTATTGGTGATGGGCGCATAGAGCGCCTGGATGGCACCGGAAGCCGTAACCGCGATAGACCAGTAGGAGATATCGGCCGGCGTTGCGGAACACCAGCGGTCAAAGCCGAGAAAAAGCGTCGTCAGCGTGCTGAATACCGAGGTCGCGGCCGTAGCGACAAAGAAGGTGCTCGACTCCTTGGCAGCCTGGACCACGTAGTCCCTCTCAACACGCTGGAGCTTCAGGTGATAGTGCGTGAAGACGTAGTGCCACGACCACAGAAGCGCAACGACCGATCCCGCAAGCTCGAAGCAGGGAATCAGGACGAGCTGGTCGGGAGAGTGCACGGCGAACAAGATGAGCGCGGTGGCCACTGACTCAGAGATGACGAATCGCTCGGTCATGACCTCCATCTCCTGCTTTCCCTGGAAGAAGAAGTCAGGAATGGTGGCCTTGGCGCAAATGGTGAGATATGACAGCCAGGTAAAGAGCTGGTTGTTGCGCAAGAGGGGAATCAACTGAATGAGGACCGCGAGCACAGCGGCTCCGATAAGACAGAACAGGATGCGCAAGGACATGATGGAGCTCGTTACGCGCCCCTCATGCTCCTCGCAATTCTCCTCTTCCTGCGCCGCGGCGATAGCCCTGATGCCATAGGAGTTGAAGCCAAAGTCGAGAAACACCTGGAGGAAGTTCATGACCGAAAGAACGTAGACGCGAACGGCGTAAACGTCACGGCCCAACACACGCGTGAGATACGGCAGCGTGAGAAGCGAGAAGAAGTACTTCGCAAACTGCAACGCGTACTGGAAGAAGGTGTTTTTGACAAACCGCTTATGTGAGGCCAAGACAGGTACCTCGCGCTTCGCTATTGCGCCATCGCATCAACGCCGTCACCAAAGTCAAGCTCGAGCGGGGTATGCACGTGGCGATGCTCCGGATCGGGGATGGCCATGTAATCGTGATAGTTGATGGTGAGGTAGTCGTCTGGGTCGTTAGGAATGAAGGAGGGCAGGGTCCCAAACTGCGTGGGCTTCACTGGGAAGAGCGTTGACTCCACGTAGGGGCGGCGCGAGGGCGCCGAGGGATTGGCCCAATAGCTTCCGTAGGGCTTCTTGGTAACCGAGGCGATGTAGCGCTTACGCATGAACTTGGGTGAGAAGAGAACACGCGCGATGGCATGGCAAACGAGCCACAAGGCACCGTACAGTTCGCGATGGGGCTTGTTCTCGAGCACCGTGGGATGCTTCATGTAGTACACGTAGGAGAGGCGCTGCCAAAACATCGGAACCAAGAGCTGACACATGCCCTTATCGTCAGACTCCTTGAGATGGTAATAAGGGAAGATGTCGATGAAGATGCCCTGGTCAAGCCCAGCCTCGTTACTATCGTTTTCGATGTAGCGGGTGCCGTCCTTGAAGACCTTGGCGCCAAAGACGTAGAAGTTCTCGGTGTTGTCCATCGTGTGCAGAGACAAGCCCGCAGGAAAGATGCCCTGCTCAGACAGGTCAACGAGACGAAGAAAGTCCTCATAGGGAATGCCGAGGTCGATGTCGTCATCCCAAGGAATGAAGCCCCCGTGGCGCACGGCACCCAGGCAGCTTCCCCCATCGAGGAAGTAGGTAATGTCATGCTCACGGAAGAACGCATCCATCTGCACGAGCATGTCAAAGAGGGTTTCCTGCAGGCGCTCAAGCACTCCAGGCGGATAATGGCGATCAGAGATCATCTGGGCTCCTTCGATTGATAGACCTTCCTAGTGTAGACCAACAGCTTCCACACCACGGAAGCCCTACTTCGGCATGCCTGCACGACCGAGCCACGAAGATGACCTCATCACGCCCCGCATTGAGCACGCCGACCTCTAGTCGGTCGACTCAGCCACCTTCTTGAGGCCAAAGTCGCTCCAATCCGGCGTTGCCGAAAGCACGGTGCCGACCATGATGACCACGCAGCACAAGATCTCGAAGGCACTCGGAATCACACCGGTGAAGGCGCCAAAGATAACGGCCCAGGCAACATAAGAGATGTTGAGGGCCATGCAGCGAGAGGCACCAATCAGGTCAATGCCCTTGTAGTAGAAGAGATAGCTGGCCGTTCCGGCAAGCGCCGCAAGAACGATGATGGCATTCGCCAGCGTGAAGGAAGCCTGGAAGACCAGTCCATAGGCATGAACGAAGGGAATGACGACGAGGCCATAGGTCAGTGCCGACGTAGTCTCGCGAATCTGCAGGGCGGTCTCGTTGTCAACGAGATCATCGCGCATGCCCCATGCCAGGATGACTGCCTCGGAACCCCAGCCAAACACGCAGAGCAGGGCGCCGAAGATGCCCAGCAGCGGGTTGATCGCCGTCTCCGCACCCGTGGAGGACCATCCCATCGCAACCACACCGAGCAAGGCAACGAGCAGGGCAACGAGCTGACGGGGCGCCATGCGCTCCTTGAGGATGAGCATGGCAAGCATGGCTCCGACCGCCGGATAGAAGGCACTGATGGCAGCCGTGTAGCCAGCACCGATGTTGTTGATGGCAAGCAGGTAGCCGCTCATGCCAACAGGGCCGCCCAAGAGCGCCGCAAGCATGACCACGCGCCCACTGCGCGTCTTGAAGGCGGCAAGGGTATCGCCCAAACGACCACGAGCACCCATAAAGACAAAGAGGATGAGCGCCGCCGCCACGTCATGCATGAACGCGCTCGCAAGCGCCGTCTGCTCGGCGCCTAAAAAGGGATAGAGAGCGCAGGCCACACCCAAAATCACGGTGTCGATGCCCCAAGTTATACCGCTCAACAGGCCATACTTCATGTGTCACACACACCTTTCGCGTTGCTTAGTCAGACTTTGCTAGTCCTGCTCATACCAAGAGAGGATCTTGTCGATGTAATCGGCGGCATAGCTGTAGTAGATGTAGGTCCAGCCAGCAAGGTGGTCGCCCTCGGCCTCCTTCACGAGCGCCCAGATGTACCAGCACCAGCCAGCCAAGGCGACAAAAGCCCAGAAATGACGACGCTCCTCGAAGGTTGCCTCTCGACCGAAGTAGTAGTCGATGGCGTTGTTCGCCTCCTCCTCGGAGAGCTCGCAGCACACCGTGAAGGTGCCGAAGTCGTTTGCCGGGTCGCTCATGCCCGCATACTCCCAGTCGATGAGACTGATGTTGTTGTCCTCGTCAATCAGGAAGTTCATGCTGAAGAAGTCATTGTGCGAGATGCACGGCTCAAAGCCGTCCTTCTCCGTATAGGCGCGCAGACGCTCGGCCTTATCGCGCAGCTCATAGTAGCCCGGAAGGTCGATGGGGCCGAACTCCTTGAGAAGGCCTTCGTACATCTGGCCCTCCTCCCAGAAGTCAAAGGTGCGCTCAAGCTTGGCGCCGCTCTCATGCAGCTTGCGAGCCATCTCCATGGCATGCCTCAACTCGTCGGGGTTGTGTGCATCGAGGCCACGGGCGTTCTTAACGAACCTCGAAAGCTTCCAGCCCTTCTCCTGGTTCTCATAGATGAAGGTGTCGTCCAAACCCAGGTCCTTCGCCAGGCGAAGCGCTGCCTCCTCACCTGCGCGGTCAATCATCTTCTCGGTGCCCACGCCGGGGTGACGGTAGACATACTCGTCGTCACCCACCGCAAAGTGGCAAGAGAGGTTGGTAAGGCTATCAACCAGCGGGTAGAGGTCATGGATGTCTGAGCGCTCGCAGTGCAGCACCGACACGATGTTGTTGAAGATCTCGGAATCAACGTTCTCGATGAAGCCCGGATCGAAGGCACGCAGCTCATCGAGGCTGTCAAACTCCCATATCGCCCCGTCTTCGTAGTGCTTGATGACCATATCGAAGTCTTTGATGTGCTCGACGTAGAGGTCTTCCCAGAGCTTTCCAATCGTCTCGGGCTTATCGTACTCGGCCTCGAGCAAGGTCACGAACTTCTGGGCGAACTCACGGTCAAAGTAGGCTTCACCTATCATGTAGTCGGCATCGCTGCCACCAATCTCGACCTTGGTAATGCGCCCGTTCTTGCCCTCCTCCATGCACCATTCCTTGGTATAGCCATCGGAATGCAAGGCCGCATAGTAGGCCTTCCAGACGTGACGGGTAAAGGGATTCTCGGTGTAGTAGATATCGGAGCAGCAGATATAGGTGTTGCCCAACTGTTGGCGCACCTGCCACAGGGTGGAGGTGTTATTCCTCGAGGCATAGTCAGGATTGACCACGATCTTTACGCCGTACTTCGCACGCAGATAGAAGAAGTACTCCTGCTTATAGCCAACGACCACGGTAATGTTGGTGATTCCGCGCTCAAGCAGCTGCTCGATCTGACGCTCGATCAGTACCTCGCCCTTGACGCGCAACAGGCCCTTGGGCTTCTCGTAAGAGATGGGGGCAAAGCGCGACGAAAGGCCCGCGGCCATAATGACGGCGTTCTCAACCGTATAGGGCTCAAGCTCCTCGAAGCCCTTGTCGGTAAGGACGTAGTCCTTGACCAGGCCACGCTCGACGCACTGTGCCAGCGCGGCATTCACGCTTCCGAGCGATATGCCCGTAGCGGCGGCGAGCTTTCGCTGGGAGTTGTTTTCGGGAGCACTGGCAAGCGCGGAGAGAATCTGGAACTCGTTCTTGCTCAAAGCCATGGGTCCTCCAAAGGAACGTTCATTTTTTCTCAGCTATCCTAGGCTTTTGAACGTTCATTTTCAAATGGAGACTGACTCAATTTGAACACATGGTGAAGATTGGCGGCGCTTTTCTCGAGAAGAACGAGCTGGGGCACGCGTCGTTGCCTGGCCGGGAGCCGAGGGGGAGGCGGGGGCCTTGGCTGAACATTCTGCGACAGCGAGGAGCGTAGGCGCGGCGGGAGCGAGGACTGTCTGAGCGAGCGCAGCGAGCGAGTTCCGCAGCTGCCGCGCCGAAGCGACGAGCGTTCTTGTCGCAGAGTTCAGCCAAGGCCCCCGCCTCCCCCTCGGCTCCCGGCCAGGCAACGCTGCCTAAGACGCCAGCAACAAGCTGACCCCCGTCCAGCGCGGCTGCGCCAAACGGGGGTCTCAAGTAATGCATGGTATGTAAGCGGTTATCTGCCTGTCCAGGCACCATCCGCACCGACGCTATAGCCATCGGGAGTCGTACCGCTCTTGAGCAAATGTCCCGCAGGGTAGAACCAATACCACTTTCCGCCTATCTGTTGCCAGCCCGTGACCATGGCTCCGGAGCTCGAGAGGTAATATCGCAAGCCCTTCCAGGTCTGCCAGCCCTTCAACATCGCACCAGAGGAGTTGAGCAGATACCACTTTCCGTTAAGCAGGCGCCAACCAGTTGCCATGATGCCCTTGCTGTCATGCCAATACCAGCTGCCGTTCCACTGGTGCCAGCCCGTGACCATGGCACCAAGCTTCGCAGAAGCGGGGTTCAGGTAGTACCACTTGCCGCCCGACAGCTGCCAACCGGTGAGCATCCTGCCGGTAGAGTCGAAGAGGTACCAGGTGCCGTTATACATGTCCCAGCCAGTGCACATGACCCCGTCAACGCGACTGAGCAGATAACGATTGCCATTCCAGGTGGTCCAGCCATACTGCATGGCACCGTTGCCATCGAACAAGTACCACTTACCAGCAACTCGATACCAACCGGTGACCATCCAGCCGCTGGCGTCAAAGTAGTAGGTCTTTCCCGAAACTTTCTTGAACATCGAGCTTGCGACGGCGCCCGTTGCATACCTCCAGCGCCAACGGCCGTTAACCTGCTCCCAGCCCTCGGTGTAGGCCGGTTTGCCCCAGTCACTCCTGAAGTCAAGATTGAGGTCAACGTTCTGGCTGCCCGGAATGCCCTTAATGGTACCCACGGAGGTGCATTGCCAAATATCGTATTTGCCACTGTATTCGCACTTGCTGTAGTACTGGGCAACCCACCTGGTCCAACGATCGAAGCAAGAGTCCGTAAGATAGTTCTCCCACCAGCTCACCGAGGCGTATACGCCCGGCTCGTAACCGGCGTTCTTGACGCCTTCGCAGAAGACAGTCGACATCTCGGCAAGGAGCGCTCGGTTTCTGGTGCTGGCAAGATCGTCCCACTCGAGGTCGTAGTAAATGGGAAGGGTGGGGTGACGACCCTTCAGGGCGTTGAGCGTGAAGTTCAGCTCCTTCTTGGCATCGGAGGCTGACTTAGCCGTGGAGAAGAAGTAAACGCCATACGGAATCCCAAGGCGCTCACACTCCTTGGCATTGCGGTCAAACTCATCATCGCTATATTGCGTACGAGACGACATATACGTACCACCGCAACGCAGGATGGCAAAGCTCACGTCGTCGCTTTTCGCCTTCGCCCAGTCGATGGTGTCGTTCCATTCGCTAACGTCAACGCCACGACGCAGGGCACCCTGAACAACTTGGCCGTTACTGCTCACGTACTTACCTGCTGAGTTCTTCGTCCAAGGCGTAAACGAAGCCATAAACCTAAACAGCGGAGCCCGGTCCTCAACGAGGTCGTCAGCACTCGTAGCAGGCTGGTCAACCTCGTATGAGTCGTCGGGCTGGGCAACTTCATCTGGCTCATCGGAGGGCTCCTCAACAAACTCCTCAACACAAGGCTCTCCGTCTCGATAGCGAAAGCTGTTCACGCCAAAGCCCTCTGACCGGTCTTGGGCCAACGCGGCCGTAGGGAACATAGATGCGACAAGCGCGAAGCTCAAGGCAACATTCGCGAAGCGGAACTGCTGGCGAACCATACGTCCTCCTCACCTCTAACTCATGAACGGGATTCGTAGTGGATTCCATCAGTCTACACGACTTCAACACATTTCAAACTGGGGCGCCACTCAGGGGTATACAAAGGCATGGCGCAGACCATGCGATCGCTACCGCCGAAAGGCGCAAATACTGTGTCTGTTTTGGCCCTCTGATAAAATTCGACGTATTGAAGAACCACGTATTCTTGGATGGCAACACATGAACGAGACACCACTTCTCAGCATCATTGTCCCGGTTTATAACACCCTTCCCTACCTGCCAAAATGCCTTGACACACTGCTTGGGCAGACGCTGCGCAGGATTGAGATAGTCTGCATTGACGACGGCTCGACCGACGGCTCGAGCGAACTGCTCGACAGCTACGCCGAGAAGGACGATCGCCTGGTCGTACTCCATCAGGCAAACGCCGGTGTCTCGGCCGCCCGCAACAAAGGCCTCGATCACGCGCGTGGCACCTTCGTGCTCTTCGTCGACTCTGACGATTACATCGAGCGCTACGCCTGCGAGAAGCTCGTCAACGTTGCCGAACGCGACAACGCCGACATCGTCATCTTTGGCGGCGAGACCTTCCCCTCCGATGCTTGGCTTGACGACAACATGTCTACGATTGACGCGACCTACCATGGAGGCGGGCTCGAGACTCTCTTCTACGCCCAGGGCGCCTTCCCGCTCATGTGCAACAAGCTCTATCGACATTCGCTGATCAAGAACGCGAAGCTGCGCTTCAACACGAAGCTCAAGCTCGGAGAAGACCATGCCTTCCAGTTCTGTATCTTCCCCGAGGCTCAGATCGTGACCACCGTGCGCGACCACATCTACCACTATCGCTACGGACATGAGGGCTCTGCCCTCTCGAGTTCTCAGAGCGATGTCTACGGCCGCGCCAAGCAGCACCTTTCCATGGTGACCTACGTCTTGGAGTACTGGAACGAGAAGGGCATCCTCCACGAGAGGCCTTACGAGCTGGGATCGTGGTTCACCGATTTCCTGCTTTCCTCGGTTTGGGAACTCCCCCTCAAACAGCGCGTCGAGTTCGGCCGTGCTTACCAGCAGATGGTCGATCGCTTTGGCCTCGAGTCGGATATCCTCCTGAGCCCCATTGCCGCGTCACGTCATCGCTGCCTCACCGTTGGTGACGATATGGAGCCTCGCATCAGCGCAATCGTGCTCGGTGGGTCAAAGAAGTGCGTCATGTCGCTCCTCAAGCAGGAGCTACCTCAGGTCGAGGTCATCTCTGTCTGCGACCACTCCGCCGAGCTGGACGACGATTTCGCAGACGACCCTCGTCCGCGCAGGGCAGGCAGCTTGAGCGAGGCACTCGCGTCCGCGCGTGCCGAACTGGTGCTCGTTGCCGCCTTCGACGATACCTACCAGCCATTCTCTCTGCGCGCCATGGCCGAAAGCGCGCTGGTGGACAACGAGGTTGCCTGCGATGTCGTGACCATTCAGGACCGTGCCGCAACCTTACGGGTACATAACCTCACCACGCATATCCGCTCCCTCTCCAACGACGGAACCCAGCGAGAGATCACCAGCATGCACAGCCTGCTCTCCCCAGACGAGCTTCCCGCCAGTCCCGTCGAGGTCTTCTCGCTCGACCGTGCGAACAAGCTCTGGCGAGTCGACTTCGCCCGCACCTATCTCACTGACGTTGCCGGCCCCTACGAAGTGGGACAGGCACTTCTTGCCGCAACGGTCTTTGTGCCAATTTCAGAGCCGTACTTCGAGAAGTCCATCCTCACCGAGACCGATCCTTCTGTCATGCGCGATCTCGGCCATACGCAGGTGGAGGCCCTCGCCAAGCTCAAAGAGGACGGACTTGAGCAGCAGACCGTCAGCCGCACGGCAATAGCGCTTTGCCTTGGGATCGCCGAGCGCACCGCGAACACCGCCGCTGCCACCGCCTACCTCGACACCTTCGTGAGCGAGGCCTACGACACGGGCTCAACGACGACAACTCATGGTTGCCCGCGAGCTACGACGACCTCGAGGCAATCCACACCATCCATACCGAAGGTGCGGTAGCCTATCTCGGCGCATCAGGTGAGCTCACCTTTGCTCGCCATTACCGCGAACTTGCCGAGCACCGCTCGCGTCATGTGGGATATCGCAGCATGCTCTCGATCGAACGAGAGTGGCGTACGCAGGGCTTCGAGTCTGTCAGCTTCAGGCTGGGGCGCACACTCACCCACGCGCCACGCCTCGCCCGCGATTTCCTTGGATCGCTTCTGCACAGGAAGTAGCCTCTCGAACGATATACTTACCGCGAACATGCATAAACTACTTTTACGCCAAACCTCCCGGAGGAGTTTTCATGGGTCTCTTTAGCCGCAAGAACAAGATTGACGTCTCGGTCCTCACTCCCGTCTACAACGTCGAGCGCTACCTTCCGGAATGTCTTGACAGCCTTAAGGCACAGACGCTCAAGAACATCGAGTTCATCTGCATCAACGACGGATCGACGGACGGCTCCCTCGATATCTTGCGTAGCTATGCTCAAGGTGACGACCGCTTC
>CAJOKK010000031.1:0-11553 GCA_905235165.1 uncultured Atopobiaceae bacterium
ACAAGAGTGACCATGGAAATTGCCGTGGTGAGCAGGTTGGGCAGGGACTGGCCAATCAGCTGGCGCAGGGAGTCAACGTCATTGGTGTAGTAGCTCATGATGTCGCCGCGCTTGTTCTGGTCGAAGAACCTGATGGGCAAGCTTTCCATGAAGTCGAACATCATGTTGCGCAGCTTCATCAGGGTGCCTTGGGTGATGTAGGCGCCCAGCTGCATCTGGATGATCTGCGCCACGATCACGACCACGTAGACGCCAATAAGCCTGCCAGCGATCGAGGCGATCTGCGGCTGGGCCGTCTCCCAATCTGCCGTCTTCCAGCAGGAATCAACAACGTCAATGGCCTGCTGTAGGAAGACGCTGGGCAAGGTGGAAAGGGCGGAGCCGACAAGCACGCAGAGCAGCATGACCGTGAGCTGGGCCGGATAGAACTGGAAGACGAGTTTGAGCGTGCGGCGAAGCGAGACGAGCGGGTTCGAGGCGCGACGGCCACGACTCCCCTTCCCCGGTACGCCCTGGTTCTGGTTGGCTTCGGGCTTTCCTGCGCCCGATGCACCAGCTTGAGAACGGGCAGAGAAAGGCGCCTGGCGTTCGTCCTTCTTCTTAGCCATGCACCTCACCCCCTTCCGTGAGCGTGTCGTCCATGGCGCTGATGCGCGACGACGCAGCCTGTCCGTCAACCATTCCCTTCGAGGAGTCGGGCACCTTGCCGCCTGCCGAGGCATGCGCGTGCACCTCGTCCTTGCCAAGGACGACGACGTCTTTGCCACCCTCGTGCGAGGCGGCGATGCGCTCGTCGTGCGAGGCCTTGTTCTGGGTGAGGTAGACCTCGCGATAGATCTCGCAGGTCTCGAGCAACTCGTCGTGGGTACCCACGGCGGCGATCTTGCCGTCATCCATCACCACGATGCGATCGGCGTCTTCAACCGAGCTCGTGCGCTGCGCGATGATGATCTTGGTCGTCTCGGGAATGTAGCTCCTGAAGCCAGCGCGGATGAGGCGGTCGGTCTTGGTGTCGACGGCACTCGTCGAGTCGTCGAGGATAAGCACCTTGGGCTTCTTGAGCAGGGCACGTGCGATGCACAGGCGCTGCTTCTGGCCACCCGAGACGTTGCTGCCGCCCTGCTCGATGTAGGTGTCATAGCCGTCGGGAAGTTGCTGCACGAACTCGTCTGCCTGCGCGAGCTTGCAAGCCTCCACAAGCTCCTCGTCGGTGGCGTCGGCATCTCCCCAGCGCAGGTTCTCCTTGATGGTGCCCGAGAAGAGCACGTTTCGCTGAAGCACCACGGACACCTCGTTGCGCAAGGTATCGAGGTCGTAGTCGCGCACGTCAACACCGCCCACGCGCACCGCGCCCTCGCTCACGTCATAGAGGCGGCTGATGAGCTGGATGAGGGAGGTCTTGGAGGAGCCGGTGCCACCAATGATGCCAATGACTTCGCCGCTCTTGATGTGCAGGTCAACATCACGCAGGGCATAGCGCTCGGAATCGCTCTGGTAGGCAAAGCTCACCTGGTCAAAGTCGATGGAGCCATCGGCAACCTCGTAGATGGGGTCGGCGGGGTTGTCGAGGTCGGGCACCTCGAGCAGAACCTCGCAGATACGGCGAGCCGACTCCTCGGACATGGTGATCATGACGAAGACCATAGAGAGCATATTCAAGCTCATGAGCATGGAGAAGCCATAGGTGATGAGCGCGCTCATGTTGCCCACCTGCATGGCAGTGCCAGCCGTGGTGACGACACGCTGCGAGCCGAAGTAGACCACGAAGGCGTAGATCGTATCGACCGCAAAGGTCATGAGCGGCTGGTTCCAAGCCAAGATGCGCTCGGCACCCCAAAAGTCGTGGAAGACCTCGTTGGAGGCGCGATGGAACTTCTCCTTCTCGTAGTCTTCGCGAACGAAGCTCTTCACCACGCGGATGCCGGCAACGTTCTCTTCCACCGACTCGTTCATGCGGTCATAGCGCTTGAAGATGCGACGGAAGATGGGCATGACGGTGCGAGCGATACTGATAAGGGCAAAGCCGAGCACGAAGCCCACCAGCACGTAGAGGGCGGCCATCGGACCTCCAGAGACGAAGGCCATGGTCGCCGCGAAGACGGTCATGAGCGGGCACCTCACCGCGCTGCGGATCAGCTGCAGGTAGGCCATCTGGACGTTCTGCACGTCCGTCGTGAGGCGCGTGACGAGGGAGTTGGTGGAGAAGCGATCGATGTTCGAGAAGCTGAAGCGCTGGATCGAGGCAAAGAGGTCGTGGCGAAGGTTACGCGCCAGGCCCGTAGAGGCCACCGAGGCGGCAATGCCCGACACAACACCGCAGAACAGGCTTATCAGCGCAAGGATCGTGAGGATGATGCCAAAGCGCGCGATGGTGCTCACCTGCACGCCCACGGTGAGCTCGTTGATCAGCTGGGAGGTGATGAAGGGAATGACGCACTCGATCACGACCTCCCCTATCACGAAGACGGGGGCGATGAGCGATTCACGCTTGAACTCGCGAACGCTGCCGCCGATGATCTTGAAGATCTCCTTCAGCGTCAGATCCGGCATGGTCTTGTCTTTTGCCTGACGACTCATGCACGTAGCTCCTTTCTAGCGAGAAGAACAGATGCAGCACGTCACCTCGGCCAAGCAGGCGAGGTGAGGGCGCGGGTTACCCGTCGTCAGCGCGGCTTCCCCAATAGGCCACAACGCGGTCAAGGAGGTCGATCAGAGTCTTTTGCTCCTCTTCGTCCAAACAGGAAAGGCAGTCCTGCTCGAAGCGCTCGACTTCGCCCTTTACGGTACGCGCTTGTTCAAAGCCCCGCTCCGTCAGTAAGACGTCAAACTGCCGTCGGTCGGTTCCCGAGCGCTTGCGCTCGATAAAGCCCTCGTCTGCGAGCTTTGAGAGGGTCTCGCAGAGAGAAGCCGAGCTGATTCGGGCATCCTGTTGGAGTTCGCGCTGAGAGGAGGCTCCCCCCTGGTCGTGAAGCTTAATCAAGACCCGCTGCTTCCCCAGGCGGCCACCCGAATGGACATGCAAATAGGCGCTGAGGAAGCCCAAGTCACGCAGGACCGAGCGACTCAGCGGTTCGTCAACGACGTGTCCTTCAGACATATTTCTCTCCTTCGACTCATATATCATATAGTGGAAATATAGGATTTAATAAGGTACCTAGCGAATGGTCAGCTTTTCGAGGGGAACGGAATGGATGCAGCCCACTTCTTTCAAAACGACGCCTGCCCCTTCTTCCCCTGCCATGAGGGCCTTGCCCGCGAGCGTTTCAACTGCCTGTTCTGCTATTGCCCCCTCTATGCGCTAGGCGAGGACTGCGGCGGAGACTTCTCCTACACCGCATCGGGCATTAAGGACTGCTCTGCCTGCACCCGCTTGCACGATGGTGACGGAGGGGCCGAGCTGGTGCGTGCCTCCTTTGACCAGCTTGCCAAGCTCGCCCGTCGCAAAGGCGATGGGCGATGAGGGCCCTCGTGGTTGGTGGTGCGGCAAGCGGGAAGTCGGCCTGGGCAGAGCGGCTGGCATGCAGCCTTGGCCCCAAGCGCAGCTATGCGGCAACGATGCGCAATGTGGGAAGCGAGGCGCAGGAACGCATCGAGCGCCATCAGCGCCAACGCGCCGAGGGCAACTTCCGCACGATCGAGTGCCCCCACTCCCTCGCGCCCGCAATCAATGCAGCTCCCGGTGGGGTGATCCTCGTTGATGACCTTGGCAACCTCGTAGCAAACGGCCTCTTCCCCGAAGATGGATCCATGGCCGACCCAGGCGAGCTGCTTGCACGGCTCGTCGACGAGTTCGAACAGCTGAGCGCCAGCTACGAGCACGTCGTGGTTGTGGGAAACCTCGTAGGCTGCGAGGGCAGGTGGAGGCAGACGGGCACGGACAGCTGGGTTCGTCTCGTCGGTTCGCTCTGCTCTGAGCTCGCTGCCCGCTCAGACCTTGTCGTCGAGCTGGTCGCAGGTATCGCCTGCCCCGTGAAGGGAACGCTCATATGACCTTGCTCCGCTCTCTTGCGCTGGCCTTCTCCCTCTTCTCCCGCATACCCATGCCCCAGGTTGAGTGGAACGAGAAGAACCTGCGCTACCTGATGGCGGCCTTTCCCGCCGTAGGCATCGTGATCGGCGGCTGCGTCTATGCCTGGTGCCGCCTCGCCGCCGTCATCGGCCTACAGGCGCCGCTCGTCGCCGTAGGCATCACGCTCATCCCCGTCGCGATCACCGGGGGCATCCACCTTGATGGCTTCGCAGACGTCGTGGACGCGCGCTCGAGCCACGCCGAGCCCGAGCGCAAGCTGCAGATCATGAAGGACCCCCACGTGGGGGCCTTCGCCATCATCGGCATCTGCGGCTACCTCATGCTCTATGCGGCCCTGGCCATGGAGGTGGGCGAGAACCACCTGGTGCTTCTCGCCTGCATCCCCGTGTTCAGCCGCTGCCTATCGAGCTACGCCACCGTCTCGCTGAGGAAGGCGCGAAAGGACGGCATGCTCGTGGAGGAGGGAGGCACCGACCACGCAAAGGCCGTGCTGCTCGCCCTGCTTGCCTGCTCATGCCTCACGACCATCGTCGCGACGGCCCTCGACGGCCTGCTTTGCATCGGCGTTGTTGCCATCGCCATCGTCACCTTGCTGCTGACCTATCGCATGGCCAAGCGCGAGTTTGGCGGCATGACGGGCGACCTTGCGGGATACACCCTTCAGCTCGCAGAGCTCAGCATGCTTGCCGTTGTCGCCCTCATGGGGAGGCTGGTGTAGATTATGATACTGGTGGTCGGTGCCCTTGCTTCTGGAAAGCGGACCTTCGTGCGCTCCCTTGGCTACACAGACGAGCAGATGGGGTACGCGCTCTTTGACGGGCGTCCCGTGCTCTGCGACCTCGACGAGCTCCTGCATAAGGAGGAGCTTGACGCGCAGGCCCTCGACGACCTGCGCTCCCGCTCCGTCGTCATCTGCAACGAGGTGGGCATGGGCGTCGTCCCGATTGACAAGTTCGAACGCACCTGGCGTGAGCGAGTTGGCCATACCTGCTCACAGCTTGCGGCAGACGCCGATTGCGTGGTGCGTCTGGTATGTGGCATCCCCGTGATGCTCAAAGGAGAGGAGCTCGTGTGATTCAAGCTCACGCAAAGCAGTGCTGGTGCGCCCTTCTCGTGGCGCTCCTATTGGTTTTGACTCCCACCCTCGCTTTTGCCGAAGGCTCGCAGGAGAAGAACGACCCCTACGATGACGCCGTCCTCACCTCGCTTGACGATGGCACCTACCTCGTTGACGTCGAGATGAGTGGCGGGGCCGGACATGCCACCATCACGTCCCCTGCCAAGGTAACGGTCAAGGACGGCAAGGCCGTTGCCACGGTTGTCTGGTCGAGCTCAAACTACGACTACATGATCGTGAACGACAAGACCTACTACACCGACCAGGTGGCTACCCACGAGAGCGGCTACTCGACCTTCATAATCCCCGTCATCGACCTTGACGAGCCCTTTGAGGTCATTGCAAACACCACCGCGATGGGCAACCCCCATGCGATCAACTACACCCTGACCTTCAAGGGAGACACCGTTCGCTCCGAGCTCAAGACGCATGAAACGGCACCTTGGGTCGTGCCGACCATTCTCGGCATTGCCACAATCACGGTCATCATCACGGTCATCTCAGTGAAGAATCCCCGCATCGTTCGCCAGCAGAGGCGCAAGGCCAAGAAGGAGAAGCGGGAGCGCGAGAAGAAAAAGAAGCTGGAGCAGAGCAAGAGAAAGCGACTGGAACAGCAGAAGCAGTCAGGAAAGAAGCAACAGCAGAAGCGACAGAAACAGCAACAGAAGAAGAAACAACAGCAACAAAAGAAGGCCTTGGCAAAGACCAAGCAGCGGAAGTAACGGCAAAGGCGACGGGAGACAATTCCTCCCGTCGCCTTTTTTGCGTGAACACTTCCGCGCCCCCGGAACCATTTTGTGACAAAAGCAGGCTGGAAATGTCACGATTTGGTTGGGGGGGGTGCGCAAATTCCTGACAAGGCGCCTGCCCGGAATTTGCTCGATCGAAACCCAGCCATTTTGTGACAAAACAGCGCCCGAAATGTCACAAATTGGTTGAGGGGAAGCGGCTCATTCGTGCGACACGAGAGCGCGCTCCTTCCCAGAGCAGGTCGCATGCGTACGCTTCGCAACAGCCGAGCTGCCACTCGAAGTAGCCGTCTTCTTGCGAGAGGTCTGAGGCGAGCACGCTCAACGCAGCCATAACGGTGCCACCATGGGCTAGCACGACAACATCCTGCTCCCCTGCCTCGCGCGCCGATGCGAGCACGTGTTCAAGAGCGGAAACCGTACGAGCCACAAAGGCCTCTCGGTCTTCTCCACCAGGGCAGCGTCCCGTACACCAACCATCCACCCACTGCCGGTAGTCCGCGTCATCTTGCAGGTCTGCGGCAGACTTCCCCTCAAAGGCACCAAAGTCCATCTCCTCAAGGCCCGCAACCACAAGCTGCACGGCGTCGGGAAGGCAGAGCTCCGCCGTCTGGCGCGCTCGCAGAAGCGGGCTCACGTACACACGCTTAACCTGCGGCAAAAACCCGACCGCCGCTGCCTGAGCACGACCCTCATCGCTCAGCGCCTCATCGCTCGATCGACCCACATAGGCATGGCGCGCGTTGCCCTTCGTCGAACCGTGGCGCACCAACCACAGCCTCATGAAGGCCTCACCTCATAGGGCTCCATTCCGTATTCCGAGAAGGACAGTCCCTGCCCGTAAAGGCTCAGCGCCATGTCGAGCAAGGGAATCAGGCAGGCCGCACCCGTACCTTCCCCAAGGCGAAGGCCCGCGTCAATCGGCGCCTGCAGGCCCATGAGGTCAAGCAGAAGACGAGCCGCCGGCTCTGCCGAGACGTGCGACGCGAGCACAGCCGAGATGCATCCCGGTTGCAGCCGATAAGCGCAGTAGGCGGCCAGGGTTGAGATAAGCCCGTCGGCCACCACCGGCACACGATAGGCCGCCCCTCCAAGCACCATGCCGCACATGCCCGCAATGTCGAAGCCACCAACCTTGCTCAGCACGTCAAGCACGTCATCCGGATCGGGCTCGTTCACCCTCAGCGCACGCTCGATAGCCTGCCGCTTGCGCACCAGCCCCTCGTCGGACAGGCCAGCCCCGCGGCCAACCAGCTCGGCCGGGTCTTTATGGAGAAGAACCGAGACCATGGCCGTGGTCGTCGTGGTGTTGCCGATGCCCATCTCCCCCGTTGCCAAGAGGCCATACCCTTGGGCCTTAAGCTCCCGCACCAGCGAGGCGCCCTGGCAGATGGCCTGGGCCGCCTGCTCGCGCGTCATCGCGGGACCTTGCGCGATATTGTGGGTGCCATCGGCAATGTGGCAGTCGATAAGCCCCTCCACCTGCGGCACCTGTGCCATGCCGATGTCGACGGCCAGGCAGTCGATGCCAACCGGCGCGCACATGCTGCAGACAGAGGAGTTGCCCCGCGCAATCTTCTCGGCAACCAGCGTGGTTATCTCCTGGCCGCACTGGGAAACCCCCTCGGCAACCACTCCGTTGTCGGCACAGAAGACCACGACGCAGCGTCGGGAGATATCGATGTCCGCAGAGCCCGTGAGCGCCGCCATCTGCACGACGTAGTCTTCAAGCAGGCCAAGCGAGCCGATGGGTTTGGCGACGGCATTCCAGCGATCACGCGCCAGCTGAGCCGCCTCATCGCTCAAGGCACAGGGCTCAAGCCTTCGCAACTCCCGCTCAAAGGGGCCCGGAAGCGTTGCTATCAACGAGCTTCCCTCCGTCCACCCGAGGCCTGGTACAGCAGGGCGTTGACGATAGCCGCCGCAACCGTTGAGCCTCCCTTGCGTCCGCGCGATACGATGGACTCCACCGGAGCCGCAATCGCAAGCTCCTTGGACTCAACCACGTTCACAAAGCCAACCGGCACGCCGATGACAAGCGCGGGGGCGGCTATGACGTCATGCTCGATCATACGGATAAGGCGCACCAGGGCCGTTGGGGCATTGCCGATGGCAAAGACCAGCGGGCCGCTGAGCGAGGTCGCACGCTCCATGGCCACCGCCGAGCGCGTCACGTCGCGGTCGCGCGCCTCGGCAGCCACGTCAGGGTCGGCGATGAAGCAGCGCACCTCTCCCCCAAAGCTCTCCAGCACCCGCTTGTTGATGCCTGCGGCAACCATCGTGGTGTCGCACACCACCGTGGCCCCCTTCTGCAGGGCCGCGATGCCCGCCTCGATGGCATGGTCGGTGAAGCTCATCAGGGTCGCATAATCAAAGTCAGCCGTGGCGTGGATAACACGCTTCACCACCAGCTCCTCGGTGGGGTTGAAGTTGTGCTCACCCAGCTCCTCGCTGATGATCTCAAAGCTCTTCTTCTCAATCTCAACCGGACTCACGTAGCTCAGGCCGTCCATCGCGCTCATGGGCCCTCCTCAATGATGCGTCGCACGAGCCCCATGTCGAGGTTCGCACGAATGCCGTCTGCAAGGACATCATAATTGCGCTGGCGATAGGCCTCCATGTCGAGTGCCCTCAACGATGCAGGATTAAGCCCCTTGCGGACGAGAAGGGCCGAGACAAGCGCCTGGCACGCCTCCTCGCGATCAAACAGCCCGTGCAGGTAACAGCCGTACACAGTGCCCTGTTGGCAGCCGTCATCGCTGCGCTCGTCTGTGGGCGTCCCCAAGGAAAGCAGGGCCGGGCCCTGAACCTGGCTGCGCCCCATATGGATCTCGTAGCCACTCACAGGCTTGCCCGACAGCGGGGCAAGAGGGCCAAGCAGCTCTTTGAAGGCACCCTCAGTGCGCACCGTGCGCTTCTCGCGGCTAAACTCGGTGCGCATGGGGAGAAGACCCAGCCCCTCCATGCGGCCACCGCCCTCCATACCGAGCGGGTCGCTCAGCTCAAGGCCCAGCATCTGGTAGCCACCGCAGATGCCGAGCACGACCGCACCCGAGTCCGCCGCTCGGCAGATGGCCGTGGCAAGGCCGCTTTCGCGCAGCCAGGCAAGGTCGGCCATCGTGGCCTTGGTTCCCGGGAGAATGAGAAGGTCAGGCATTCCCAGCTCGCTGACTGTGCTCACATAGCGAAGGCCGACGCCCTCAGCCGCCTCGAGCGGGGCGAAGTCCGTGAAGTTCGAGATCTTGGGCAGGCGCACCACGGCCACGTCGAGAAGACCTGCCGCCTCGCGACGCGTCAGGCGCTCGGAGAGGCTATCCTCGTCGTCCAGGTCCACGTCCAAGTAGGGCAGGACCCCCGCCACGGGAACGCCCGTCTTCTCCTGCAAGATCTTGACCCCCTCGTCAAAGAGGGTCACGTCGCCTCGGAACTTGTTGACGACGGTCGCCTTCACCAGGGCACGCTCGTCTGCATCGAGCAGCTCCATGGTACCGACTAGCTGGGCAAAGACCCCGCCACGGTCGATGTCGCCCACGAGCAGGACCGGTGCCTGGGCAAGCTTGGCCATGCCCATGTTCACAAGGTCGTCGCGCTTGAGGTTGAGCTCGACGGGACTTCCCGCACCCTCGATCACGATAACGTCGAAGTTGGAGGCCAGCTCGTTATAGGCACGCGCAACCTCCTCTCTCAGCGTGGGCCGGTAGCGGAAGTACTCGCGCGCCGACATGGTGGCACGGGCCTTGCCGCCCACGATGACCTGACTCCCCGTGTCAGTCGTGGGCTTGAGCAGAATCGGGTTCATGAGGGCGGAGGGCTCGATGCCGGCCGCCTGGGCCTGCATGGCCTGGGCACGCCCAATCTCGAGACCGTCAACCGTGATTGCCGAGTTCAGCGCCATGTTCTGTGACTTGAAGGGCGCCACCCGCAGGCCGTCTTGCGCGAGCACGCGACAAAGGCCCGCCACGAGCAGGCTCTTGCCCGCGCCCGACATGGTGCCCTGCACCATGATGGCACGCGCGCTCATTCCAGCACCTCCCCAAGCGCCGTAAGGAGCGCATCGTTTTCCTCGGGCATGCGCACCGCCACGCGATACCACTGCGGACCAAGACCCCGGAAGTTGTCGCAGCGCCGCACGAGCACTCCCCTTCCTGCAAGCGGCTCAAAGAGACCGGTCGGACCCGAGAAGAGCAGGTAGTTGGTATCGGAGGGAACGACCCGAAGGCCCAGGGTCTCAAAACTCGCAGACAGCCTCGCGCGCTCAGAGGCGATAAGGGCGCGGGCACGCTCTAGGTAGTCGGTCGTGTCGGTCAGGCTCGTCACGCCCGCGAGCTGGGCCGGACCGCTCACGGCCCAAGGCTGGCCCACGCGAATGAGCTGCTGGATGAGGTCGGTATCGGACGCGAGGGCGTAGCCCAGCCGCAGGCCCGCGAGGGAATGCGACTTGGTCAGCGCCTTGACGATGATAAGCCTCTCGGCCTGGCCGATCAGCTCGTTCGAGCGCTTGCACGGATTCGCAAGCTCGATGAAGCACTCGTCGAGCACGACCCAGCTATCGGTATCTTTCGCACGGCTCAGCAGCTCGTTGATGAGCGAACGATCGACGCAGCGACCGGTCGGGTTGTTGGGATTGGCGAGAAAGACCAGGTCGATCTTCTCGTCAAGCGCCTCGAGCAGACGCTCGTCCACGAGGAAGCCATCGCCCTGCGAAAGGTCATGGTAGACGACCTCGCAGGACAGCTGCTCCAGCGCCTGCTCGTAGCCCGAATAGCACGGGGACAGAAGCAGGGCACGGTGCGGACGGAGCACCTGGCAGATGCGGGCAATCGCGTCGGTGGCACCGGCACAGCAGACGACCTGCGAGGCATCGACCTCCTCCGCCCGCGCGATCGCCTCCGTAAGCTGTCGGCAGGCTGGATCGGGATAGCGAGAGAAGTGGTCAACGTTGTCGCGAAGCGCCTGAATCACGCTCGCCGGCATGCCGAGCGGATTCAGGCTGGCGGAGAAATCGAGGGCGCCAGGATAGCGGTGCGTATCCCCACCATGTATCCCCACCATGCTCAAAACGCTCCACAACTAACACCTCCCCAGAAAGGTCGCACAGATACCGATGCCCGCCAACGCCAGCAACAGCGCCGCGAGCGAAGTCGCCACAAGCAGGCGGTTGGCACGCAGGATGTCCGCAGGTTCGATTGCGCGCGTATCGTCGCCAATCCAAGGCTTGTTGACCAGGGACCCGAAGTAGCTCGTGGGACCCGCCAGCCTCACGCCGAGCGCACCCGCGCAGGCCGCCTCGGGCCAGGCGGAATTGGGCGAGGCGTGCTTTGCGTGGTCACGCACCATGATATGCCAGGCGCCGCGACCGTTCAGGCCCAGGAGCGGGGCCACGAGGCACATGAGCGCTCCGGTCAGCCGGGCCGGAATCCAATTGCAGAGGTCATCGAGGCGAGCCGCCGCCGTTCCGAGGTAGCGATAGTTGTCGTTCTTGTAACCCACCATCGAGTCCATGGTGTTGCAGACCTTGTAGAAGACGGCTCCCAGCGTGCCGAAGGCGGCCATGAAGAGCAGGGGTGCCACGAAGCCGTCCGAGGCGTTCTCGGCCACGGTCTCGACGGCGGCGCGCTTGGACGAGGGGTCGGCGCTGGTTCGAATCCAGCATCGCC
>CAJOKK010000031.1:11584-14920 GCA_905235165.1 uncultured Atopobiaceae bacterium
CTGCTCAAGCCCCTCGTCAACCAGCGCGCGATAGACCTTCTCAGCCTCGATGCGCAGCTGACGGCCAGCCAGCATCTGGTAGCAGACAAAGACTTCCAACGCAAAGCCGAGAGCCGGCGCGATATGCCAGGCAAGGAGAAGGGCCGCAGAGGTCACGCCGCAGAAAAGGGCAAGCACGCCCACGACGAGCAGGACACCCGCCAGACGCTCGCCACTGGGCGTGGCCGGAAGGAGCCTGCGCACGACGCGCTCGGCCCACTCGATGAGCCGGCCGACGAGGCGGATGAGGTGCGGCATGGCGTAGGGGTCACCGAGAAGGGCATCGAGCACGCAGGCGCACAGAAGCACGAGCGCCCGCGTCATGCTCCCCTCCCCTCGTGCACTGCCGCGAAGCGCGCACAGGCATGGACGAAGCGCTTGGCCACGCTCGGGCAGCCCGGGAAGAAGAGATGGGGGAAGCCCGCATAGAGCGTGGGCGTGTGCACGCAACCCTCCCAGCTCGTCTCCCGATAGGGCTTGGTGGCCGTGAAGGCATCATCTGCGCGATCGCTCTGCCAGCGGTGGAACTCGTGGGCGCGAAGCTCTTGTCCCGCGTCGGCGATGAGGCCGTCTTCGTGAGCACGCAGGGTGACGTAGCCAAAGCGACCCTGGCTTGCCCCCTTGGCAGCGCTACCCGCAAGCGCACCTACCATCGGCCAAGCACGTCCTTGCTCGTCAACGAGCTTCTCATGCAGGTAGAGATAGCCACCGCATTCCGCGATGGTGGGCAGGCCCCGCTCGATGGCGCCTGCGATCTCCCCACGAAGGAAGGCGTTGGCCGCCAACTGCTCGGCGTGCAGCTCGGGATAGCCCCCACCCAGGTAGAGGCCAGAGATTCCTTGGGGCAGGCGCTCGTCGGTGAGGGGCGAGAAGAAGGTCAGGCGCGCACCCAGGCGCTCCAGGAGCTCGAGGTTCGCCTGGTAGTAGAAGCTGAAGGCCACATCGCGCGCGACCGCGATGGTCGGCGCCGTCGCCTGCGGCTCAGGCTGCAGGCTCGGCTCGAAGGCAAGCGCCGGTGCCGCAGCGGCTAGGGCCAACAAGCGTTCGAGGTCCAGACGTTCTTCCAGGGCATCGGCAAGACGATCGATGCGTCCCTGCAGGTCGTCCAGCTCATAGGCGGCTACGAGGCCGAGGTGGCGGCTTTCGAGCGAGGCATCCTCACGACGCGGCAGATGCCCCAGCACCTCGAGGGAGGTCTCACGTTCGATGGCCTCCTTGAGCTGGGGGAAGTAGCCGTCAGAGGCGCCGTTCAGGATGACCCCCACCAGCTGCGAAGGCTGGCGGAAGCTCGAGAAGCCCGCCAACTCCGCAACGAGCGAGAGGCTGCGACCGCGCGCGTCCGCCACCAAGACGGTCGGCGTCTGAGTAGCACAGGCCAAGGCCCAAGACGACGCCTCGTCGGTGGAGGCCACGCCGTCAAAGTAACCCATCACGCCCTCGATAAGGGCCAGGTCAGCGCCGCGCGAGGCCTCGGCAAGCTGTTGGCGAGCGACGCCCTCGTCCGCCATGAAGAGGTCGAGGTTGCGCGAGGGCACGCCGAGCAGATCGCTATGGAAGGTGGGGTCCAGATAGTCAGGCCCGCACTTGAAGGCACGAAGGTCGAGCCCGCGCCTGCTCAAGAGACGGATGAGGGCGCAGCTGACGGAGGTCTTGCCGCAACCGCTCGAGCTACCGGCCACCATGAGGCGGGGAAGCTGCATCTCCATGAGGCTCATTACCTCCCTTCGGCGTCGCGGGACGTGGCCGTGGAGGCCGCATCCTCACCCGCGTCGTCCGCAGCAGGACCCTCAGCCAGCAGCAGATAGATCGGGTTTTCGGCACGCATGAGGTGATAGCTGCCCCGCTCGCAGGCACGCGCCACGCTGACCTGCACGATATCGACCTTGCGCAGGTCAAGCTCGCGCACGCAACGAAGGCAGTCAGAAAGCGTCTCGAGCGTGACGGAAGGCACGCAGAGGCGAAGGGCGGGATTGGCCGAGAGAGCCACGCGCAGGATCTGCTCGAGATTGCCCGCGGAACCTCCCACGAAGACGCGGTCGGGAGCGGCCAGCCCCTGCAGGGCCTCGGGTGCCTCGCCCTCCACGATCTGCACGTTTTCCAGGCCGAAGCGCTCGCAATTGGCCCGGGTGAGGGCAAGTGCCTCCGCGTCGCGCTCGATGGCGAAGACCTGCCCCGCCGAGGCGGCTCGGGCAGCCTCCACGCTGATCGAGCCCGTACCCGAACCAACGTCCCACACCACGTCATCGGGGCGAATGCGCAGCTTGCAGATGGCGAGCTCGCGCAGCTCCTCCTTGGTCATGGGAACCGAGCCGCGCACGAAGGCCTCGTCCGGTAGCCAAGGCGAGGCGATGCCGCGCTCATGGGCATGGTCATATTCGACGAGGATCGCCGAGAGGGCATCGAAGTCCTTGTCGACGAAATCGGCAGCGCTGCCGCAGATGATGCGCTCATCCTCGTAGGAAAGGCGCTCGCCCACCCAGACGCGCACCTGAGCGAGGCCGCGCGAGACGAGCTCGGCGCAGACCGTCGCCGGCGACGACTCCCCACCCAGCAAGAAGAAGCTAGTCCGATGGGTCTGCACGATCCCGGCCACGTCGCAGTCGCGTCCATGGGCCGAGGTCGCATAGACGTCTTGCCAAGGGCGATGCAGGCGCGCACAGAGATAGGACAGGGTTGAGATGCCGGGATACGGGATAAACCTCCAGCTCCATCTGGCTTAGCTGCTCGTAGAGGGCGGTGGCTCCGCTGTAGAAGCCCACATCGCCACTGACGACCACGCTGGCCTGACGCTCGGGCGCTGAGGCGAGCTCCTGGGCGATGGCCGAGGGCGAGACGAGCGCCACCGTGCGTGCCTGCGTCTCTCCCAGCGCCTCGAGCAGGCGCGACGAGCCGATCACAAGCTCGCTGCCCTCCAGCGCCGCCGCGGCATCGCGCGTCAGCAAGCTGGGGTTGCCCATGCCGAGGCCGATGATGTTGACCCTAGAGACCATAGTTCTCCTCCAAGGCACGGCAGGCCTGCGCAAAGGTCAGGCCCCGCTCGTGCGGTCGCTCGATGACCACGAGGCGCACGCCGCACGCATGTGCCGCCTCGACCTTCTGCTCAAAGCCGCCCGACGGCCCCGACTCCTTGGTCACGAGCCAACGGATGGAGAGCTGCCGCAGCAGGGCCTCGTTGAGCTCACGCGAGAAGGGACCCTGCATCGACCGCTTTCCGCCGTGGGGCGGCGACTACCACTTCAACATCAACGTCCAGGAATACCACTGGCCGGCCTACCACGGCAACCACCTGGAGCATCT
>CAJOKK010000032.1 GCA_905235165.1 uncultured Atopobiaceae bacterium
CTCAAGCTCGCCTTCATTACAATGGTCGCATCAAACCGAGGGAAGGATTTGTCATGCCAGATGAAGAGCTCTTCTTCACACCCACCAGCGATGACCTGCAGGCACGTCGCCTCTGTGGGCTGGCCATCGCCTTCTCCAACGCGAAGACTCCCCTCTCCTCGCCCGAGATCCACGCCGCACACTATCCCGACCTCAGCGACGACAGCTTCCTCCGCAAGTTCTCACGTGACCGCGAGAAGCTCGTGGAATGCGGTCTGGTAATCCGCAAGGTGGGCCACGATGGCCGAGAAGCACTTTGGCAGGCAAGCGAGTCGTCCTTTGCCGACGGCTCATTCCTTTCGCCCCAAGATGCCCTCATGCTCGACGTGCTCTGCGCGCAGCTGGTCAAGGACCCTTCCTTTCCTTGGAGAGACGAGCTGCGCCTTGCCCTCGCCAAGATTGACCATGCCTACGGCACCCTGACCGCCGTTCGCATTGCTCCCACGAGGAAGCCAGACGTCACCTTGCAGACCATGCTGTCCTGCGTTGAGCACACGAGCTGCGCAGAGATAAGCTACGTGAACGCCAAGGGCGTGCGCACGCAGCAAACCGTTGCCCCCTACGGTCACTTCAGCTTCCGCAACACGATCTACTTCGTGTGTGCCCAGGTAGACGGGGGCGAGGTGCAGCAGGGTGGCCTGCGTACCTACCGAATCGACCGCATCGAGCGTGCCAAGCAGCTCGCCACGAAGTTCGAGCTACCGGAAGACTTCTGCATCAGCGATCACGTGCTGCTCCCCTTCCAGATTGGTCCTACGGTGTGCACCGTTCGCCTTGCCGCAACGGCTGAGTCTGACAAGGACCTTCTCGCCGAACTCGATCGGCATGCCAACCTTGATGACGAGGGCATTCGTGAGGTGCCCGCCAGCGACCTGACGGCCGTTGCGCGATGGGCCATTGCGGCGGGCTTGCGTCCCGTGGGCCCGCAGGAGCTTACGGACGCCTACCGCTCCGTCTTGGGCGAGGCTGCACAGGCCACGGCCCAGCCGCAGCCTCCCGTAGACGGCAAGGCTCCACGCAAGGCGAGCAAGGGGCGTCGCGGCCGCACGGGCGCAGGCAACGACTTGCGTGAGATCATGGCCCTGCTGGGTTCGCTCGAAAGCGAGGGCGCCACGCTCACCCCCGAGGTCGTGAAGGACCGCTTGGGCGTCTCGATAGAGCATGCCAACAAGCTGATCAATCTCATCTCCACGGCCTGCGTTGACACGAACTACTACCTTCCCCTGGGCGACACCGAGGATGGGGGCGTGTTCCTGAGTCGCTCCAAGGGTGTGACCGGCAGGGCAGCTCGCCTCACGCAAAACGAGACCCACGCGCTTCTCGAGGCGCTCGATGCCCTGCACTTTCCCGCCGACGACCCCCTGCGCTCCGACATCCTCGCTGCCTTTGGCTCCCCCAAGGTCAACGAGAAGGACCTGCAGGAACATGTGGAGGAAGTTCTCTCAAGCCAAGATAACGAAACGCTCGAGGCCTGCTCGCGCGCCATCTCCGAAGGCAGCGGAATCTCCTTCTCCTACCTATCGACGGGCCAGACCGTCGCGACGAGGCGCCAAGTGACACCTCAAGCCGTGCGTCGCGCTAACGGCCAGTGGTACCTCGACGCCTGCTACGGGCCAGACGCCAGTTCGCTGCGCACCTTCAGGGTTGACCGCATGAGGGAGGTGCGCATCACGGCGCCAAAGGCAGAGCTGCCCCAACAGGCAAGCAGGGAAGCGCAGGCAGAGCGCAAGGTAGGCATCACCTTTGCCAATGCGTCGCCCCTTGACCTCTTTGAGTGGCCTGGCCTCGAAGTGCTCGGAAGGCATGGCGAGCTCATCGTTGCCCAGCTCCCCTACTACGGTGGCAACTGGCTGCCCCGCCACCTCGCCGCCTGCGGAGAGCTTGCCAGCAGTTCCGACGAGGACCTTGCCCAGCGCGTCCGCACGCTGGCCAGAGCCCTGCTCGCCTAGAGGACGTCTCTTCCGTAGGCCGTGCGCCAGTTGTTCGTGAACTCATCCACGGCAAAGGCCGTTCCCGGATGGTCAACCATGCCCCGAATGACCTCGGGCGGAGCCGTTATCGCAGGGACCCCGGCCGCCAGCAGGCGGTGCACCTGGTCAACGTTCTTGAAGCTTGCGGCGCAGATCTTTGCCTCAAGGCCGTACTGCGCAAGGGTCTGCACCAGCTCGACCACCTGAGCCACGCCGTCACCGTAGCTGCACATACGGTTGACGTAGGGCGCCAGGTAGTCAGCGCCGGCCTTTGCCGCCCAAAAGGCTTGGTCGGGAGAGTAGATGCCCGTCGCAAGCACAGCGATGCCCTTCTCCTTCACGGCGGGAATCGCCCGCAGGCCCTCGTGCGTGACGGGAATCTTAACGATGACGTTCTTGCCAGCTCGAATGCGGGCGATCTGCTCGGCCTCGCTCAGGATTCCCTCGTAATCACCGGCAATGACCTGCGCAAAGATCTTCTGATCTTCGCTCAGCAGCTCACACAGCTCGTCAAAGACCTGCGCGGGCTCCTTGCCGCTCTTGGTGATGATGGACGGGTTGGTGGTCACGCCGTCAATGGGCAGGTAGGAGCAAAGCTCGCGAATGGCCTTGGTGTCGGCTGAGTCGATAAAGAATTCCACGCTAGTTTCTCCCCTCTGGATGCCGCGCGGCAGCGCCCGCTAGAGCACCTGCTCCGTGCGCCCGATGATGTCGTCTTGGGTGGCCTTGGACAGCACGTTGAAGAAGGCCGAATAGCCGGCCACGCGCACGATAAGGTCTTTGTGGCGCTCGGGATGGGCCTGCGCGTCGAGCAGGGTCGCGCGGTCCACCACGTTGAACTGCACATGGTAGCCATGCAGCCGGTTGAAGAAGGTGCGCAGCATCATCTCCAGCTTCTGCTTGTTGCCCTCGTGGGCCAGCATGCTGGGGGTCACCTTCTGGTTGAGAAGAACACCGCCCGTGATCTTGTTGGTAGGCAGCTTGGAGACGGTCTTGAAAACGGCCGTGGGACCCTGCTTGTCGGCATTGTGGGCGGGACTGCAGCCCTCGGCCAGCGGATCGTGGGCATGACGGCCGTCGGGGGTCGCCATGGTGCCCATGCCCTGGCCCACGTTGGCGCTGATGGAGCTGGTGCCGGCATAGCGGATGCCACCAATGGGGCCACGGCCAAAGCGGGTGTTGTGGTACTTGGCCACCTCGTCGATATAGGGCTCGTAGCAGGCCACGGCCAGGCTGTCTACGTAGTCGTCATCGTTGCCGTACTTGGGGGCGTCTGCCAGCATGCGCTGGATGCGCGCGCCCTGCTCGCCAGCGAAGTCTGAAAGCAGGGCCTCCCACAGCTCTTGGCGACTGATGGCCTGCTCCTCGTAAACCAGCTTCTTGATGGCGGCAAGGCTGTCGGCCATGTTGGCAATGCCCACCTGCAGGCCGCTGATGAAGTCGTAGACGGCGCCTCCCTCCTTGATGGTCTTGCCACGGGCGATGCAGTCGTCAGTCAGCGCCGAGCAGAGCACGTCGGGCACGTCGCGCTCGCTCGCCTTGTCGATGGCGTTCTCCACCACCACCGACCAGCGGCACATCTCACGCAGGCTCGCGTCCCAGGCGGCCATCAGCTCGTCAAAGCTCTCCCACTCCAGGAAGCTGCCGTGACCTTCCACAAAGCGCTTGCCGGAGGTGAGGTCTATCCCGCCGTTCATGGTGGCCAGCAGCAGGCGGGGGAAGTTGATGTAGCTCATGCCGGTGCAGCGATAGCCCCAACGACCAGGCACGGCCGTCTCCACGCAGCCGATGGCCGAGTAGTTGTAGGCGTCATACTCACTCACGCCCCAGGCAATGAAGCTGGGGATGATGACCTCGTCGCTGTTGAGGGCCGGCATGCCAAAGCCCAGCCGCATTACCTCCACGCACTCGTCGAAGAAGGCCGGATCGAGTTTGGCGTGGTAGCGCACGGTGAGGTTGGGCTGGGTGAGGCGAGTCTGCGCAACGGAGCGCAGTACCAGCCAGCTCATGGGGTTGACGGCGTCCTCGTGCGTGTCGGGCGTCTGGCCGCCGATGGTCACGTTTTGGTACATGGGGCTGCCCGCGCTGGAATAGGTGTGCGCCTGCGAGCGAATCTTCTGCACGGTGAGCGTCTTGATCCACAGGTTGGCGAGAAGTTCCAGGGCCTCGCTCTCGCTGAGGGCACCCTTAGCAAGGTCGGCCTCGTAGTAGGGATCCATGTACTGGTCGAAGCGGCCAAAGGAGAGGCTGTGGCCGTTGGACTCGATCTGCAGGAGCACCTGGCTGAACCAGACGGCCTGCACCGCCTCGTAGAAGGACTGGGCCGGTTCGTAGGGAACGCGGGCGCAGGCGGTAGCCATGCGCTCGAGTTCGGCCTTGCGAGCTGGGTCTTCGCAGGCAGCCGCTTGCTCGGCAGCCAGCTTGGCATAGCGCTGCTGCCAGCGACGCACGGCCTCGATCACCAGCAGCACAGCCTTGTAGAAGGCGTACTTGTCGATGGCATCTGGGTCGGTGAGGTCAAGCGCAGCCTTGGCGGCCCGCGTGCGCTCTTCGTAGCCGCGCAGGCCCTCGCTCAGCAGGCGGGCGTGGTTGATGGCCAGATGGGCATCGCCGGCGTTGAGCTTGCCCTCCATGCCAAAGACGCCCGTCTCCATGAAGACGGAGACCTCCTCGGGCAGCAAAGCCTCGCCACGGGCGCGCAGGTTGTTGTTCTCCCAGTAGGGCGCGATGTCGCGAATGGCCTGCTTGTCGGCATCCGTCACATAGAAGACGTCGCCATCGCGCTTCTCAAAGAGGTCAAGCTCGTCAATCACGAAGCCCAGGGTGTACTCGGGAAAGACCGGCGCGTTGCCGTTCTTGGTGGCCTGGTTGCCCGCGATGAGGGTCTTGTCCTCAATATAGATGCTCATGTGGTCGAGCACGTGGGCGAAGGCAAGGGCACGGCGCATGACGGGCGGCTGGTTTTGCGTCTTTCGATACGACTCCGTGTAGAGCACGGCCCGCTCGGCGTCCACATAGGGGCGCTCGTCCAGCACCTCCTCGCGAAAGGCCTGCATACGAGCGGTAAGCGCGCCAAAGTGCTCGCGGTTCTCCATGACCTACCTCGCCTTCCCCTGGCTGTCTTGAGCTTCTGCCTCCATAGGGGCAGGACTCTTCTCGACAAGCCCAGTATAGCAGCGATTGCTTTCGTTGCTAATTGTATTGACTTACGTTCGTAAGTTTTCTTACGATATGTCCAGCTAGGACACGGGAGGGAACATGCAGTCGGCAACGGTCTTCAACATACAGAAGTTCAGCCTTGATGACGGCCCCGGCATCCGCACGGTCGTCTTTCTCAAGGGATGCCCCCTGCACTGCCCCTGGTGCTCCAACCCCGAGAGCCAGCAACGCGAACCTCAGCTCGAATGGAATGAGCGCAGCTGCCTTGCGTGCGGCGCCTGTCTGGCGGCAGCACCCGAGGCGCCCTTCGCGGAGCATGCGGGCAAGCGGCACCTCAGCGTTCACACCCCCTATGACGCCCCAGGCGTGCAGGCCGCGCTGCAGGCTTGTCCCAGCCACGCCCTCAGCTGCGTGGGCGAGAGCAAGACCGTCGAGGAGGTCGTGCGTGTGTGCCTGCAGGACAAGCCCTTCTACGAGGAGTCTGGAGGAGGCGTGACCCTCAGTGGAGGAGAAGCGCTTACCTGGCCCGCCTTTTGCGAGGAGCTCCTCGCACGGCTGCGAGAAGAACAGGTTGACACCTGCCTTGAGACCGAGGCGCAGGTCTCGGCGGAGCTCTTTCGCCGGCTGGCGCCGCGCTTCGACCACCTCTTGGTCGACCTCAAGCACCTTGACCTCCCGCGCCTGCGCGAGCAAACCGGAGGTGACGGCGAGCTCATGCTCTCCAACCTTCGCTGGGGCCTCGAGCAGGGCTTAGACCTGCTGGTTCGCACGCCCGTCATCCCAGGATTCAACGACGGCTTGGACGATGCCCGCACCATGGCTCGCTGGTTGCGCGACGCCGGGGCAACTCGCGTGCAGCTGCTCCCCTTTCACAACCTGGGTGAGGGTAAGTATGCCCTTCTCGACAAGAGCTATGCCTTCGCGGGCAAAGCGAGCCTGCGGGCCAAAGAGCTCAGCGCCTATCAGCAGGTCTACCTTGACGAGGGCATTGAGGCCTTCTTCTCCTGAGGACAAGGCAAGCTGGCAGGCAACGCGCCCGAAGCCGTCCAAGCAAGCGGCCCTAAGATCCGGCAACGATGACACCGTAGCCCATGGCCTCCACGCTCTTGCGCCATGCCGGCTTGATGTCGGCATCAGTCACCAGGGTTACCGCCGCGTCGCAAAGCCGTAGGGGCACAGCCCCATGATGGGCGAACTTCTCGCTTTCGGTAAGCACCACGACCTCGGAGGCCGCCTGGGCCATCGAGCGCACCGCATCGGCACGCATCTGGTCTGCATTGGTGAAGCCAACGCCGTCAATCCAGCCATCGGTTCCCACAAAGAGGCGGTCAACGAAGAACTCCTGCGCGCAGGTGCGCACCAGCGGACCAACCATCACCTGAGAATCCCGCTGGTAGGACCCGCCGAGCAAGGTGACCTCAACGCTCGCGCTGTCACGGACGTAACCCGCGATGAAGGCGCTGTTGCTGATGACGGTCACGTTCTTATGGGCATCGGCCAGCTCACGCACGAGCAGCGCGCAGCAGCTGCCGCTCTCGACCATGATGGTCGAGCCATCGTCCACCAGCTCCGAGGCGCGACGGGCGATGGAGCGCTTCTTCTCGTAGTGATAGGCCAGGCGACCACCGACGTCGCTCGGGTTGGCAAGCATCGCACAGCCATGCTCACGGATCACGAGTCCCCTGGCCTGCAGCTCGTCAAGGTCCTTGCGCATCGTGACGGACGATACCCCCAGCCGCTCGGCCAGGTCCGTCACCTCGACGCGCTTCTCCGAGGTGACGATCTCAAGAATCACTGTGTCACGCTTGCCCACGATACCCCTTCACCATCACGGGTGGTCTTCTCTAGCTGCTCCATTGTGCCTCAAGCAGCCAGCGTATGGTTGCCGGCGCCCAGAGCAGACCCGCACGCACCCTACTCGACCTCGTCGTCGCCACCCACCTCTTCGAGCACGCCCAAGGCTGCCGGCAGGGGCTCCTCCTGCCCCGCATGGAAGGGATAGGCGAGCTTCTTCGTCTTGGGATAGTAGATGGCGCGCTTGCGCTTGAACTCCGCGGCAACCTCGCGCGGGACCTCGAGGCCCTGGAAGACGAGGCGCCCGCTGGTGAGGGCCACCGACGTGCAGCCAAGGCGCTGGGCGCGGATGCGGATGCGCGCACGGTCAAGCAGGTTGCGGCCGGCAAGCGGCAAGGCTCCCCAGCTCTGCTCCAGCTCCTCCTGCAGGGCATCGATCTCTGCTAGGTCAACGGCACCGGCCACCTTGCGGTAGGCAAGCACGCGCTTGTCCACCTCGGGCAGATACTCGTCTGCCAGGTAGAAGTCAGCCGAGAGGTTGATGGTGACCTCGGCGGGCTCAACGTCGGGCGTCTCGCCGCGCGCCTCGGCCACGGCCTGGCCGAGCATCTGCGTGAAGAGGTCAAAGCCCACGCTGGAGAGGTTACCGTGCTGCTCGGCACCCACAAGCGAGCCGGCACCGCGAATCTCCAGGTCGCGCATGGCGATCTTCATGCCGCTGCCCAGGTCTTGGTACTCGTTGATGGCCATGAGGCGGTCGGTCGCCTCGGGCGTGAGCGGCAGCTCGGGCGGGAACATGAAGTAAGCGTAGGCCTGGATGCGACCGCGACCCACGCGGCCCTTCAGCTGGTAGAGCTGGGCAAGGCCCAGGCGCTGCGAGTCCTCGATGATGAGGGTGTTGGTACGCGGGTTGTCGATGCCGCTCTCGATGATGGTCGTTGCCACGAGCACGTCGCACTCGTGCTCGGAGAACTCAAGCATGACGTCTTCCACCTCGCGAGCGCTCATCTTGCCGTGCGCGATGCGCACGCGGGCCTCGGGCGCAGCTTCCATCACGCGCCCGACGGCATCGTCGATGGTGGTCACGCGATTCGAGACATAGTAGACCTGGCCGCCACGATGCAGCTCCTCGCGAATGGCCGCGCTCACCACGTCGGGGTCGTACTCCCCCACCGTCACCTTCACGGGCAGGCGTCCCGGCGGCGGGGTCATGATGAGGCTCATGTCACGCACGCCGCTCATGGCCATCTGCATGGTGCGCGGAATGGGCGTTGCCGAGAGCGTCAGCACATCCACCTGCTCGCGCATGTTCTTGAGCTGCTCCTTGTGCTGCACGCCAAAGCGCTGCTCCTCGTCGATGATCACGAGCCCAAGGTCATGCGGGTTGACGTCGGCCGAGAGCAGACGGTGCGTACCGATAAGCACGTTGACCGAGCCGTCGGCAAAGCCCGCGAGCGCCTTGCGCTGGCGGGCCGGCGTCACGAAGCGGCTCAGCACCTCAACGCGCACGTCAAAGGGGGCAAAGCGCTCGAAGAAGGTCTCGTAGTGCTGCTGGGCCAAGATGGTGGTGGGGCAAAGCACCATCACCTGTTTGAGGTCCTGGCAGCACTTGAAGGCCGCACGCAGGGCCACCTCGGTCTTGCCGAAGCCCACGTCGCCGCAGAGCAGGCGGTCCATCGGCTTGTTCGACTCCATGTCGGCCTTGATGTCGTCGATGGCGTTCTTCTGGTCGGGCGTGATCTCGTAGGGAAAGCTCGCCTCCATCTCCTCCTGGGCAGGAGTGTCAGGCGAGAAGGACGTGCCCTGGACCGACGCGCGACGTGTGTAGAGGTCAACGAGGTCAAAGGCGAGCTTCTTGGCAGAGGCGCGCGCCTTGCCCGTCGCACGCGACCAGTCGGCCGTGTTCAGGCGCGTGAGGCGCGGACTGCTGCCGTCGGGGCCGACGTAGCGCGTGATACGATCGACGTGCTCAAGGGGCACGAAGAGCTTATCGCCATCAGAGTACTCGAGCAGGAAGTAATCGCGTTCGCGACCACCTACCTCTTGGCGCACGATATCCGAGAAGAGCGCGATACCGTGGGTCGCGTGCACCACGTAGTCGCCCGGCTTGAAGGGGAAGGTCACACTCGTGGGGTCAACACGCCTGCGGGCGCGACGGCTCTTGGCCATGCGAGCCGTCAGGTCGGAGACCGACAGCACGGCAAGGTGCGCCGACGGAACCACGATGCCCGCCGGAACCGGAAGGTCGGTAAAGGTAACCATGCCACGGCGGAGGGGCAGCAGCGCTTCTCCCTCGGCAGGATGGTTCTCGCTCGAGGCGGCAAGGGACTCAACGATTGGAATGTTCTCGTCCGTGAAGCGCAGCTTCAGGTGCTCGCGGGCATTGCGGTCGGGCACCGTAAAGACCACGACGCTGCCGTCGTTCACCAGCTGGCGCACCCGGCCGAGCAACTTCGAGTCGGAGCCGGCGATGCCCGGTTGGCGCACGCCGAGCTCGGCCGTCACCTCTCCGCCCACGCGCAGCATGGAGGAGAAGGACAGGCGCTGCTGTTTGCCGAAGTCGATCGTGCGCGGGTTGCAGAAGAGCTTCTCGGGATCGATGTTGGCGGCACGGGCGGCAGCCGTCACCTCATCCCACCTGCGCATGCAATCGTCAAAGAGGGCGCGTGGTTCAGCGAGCACAACGAGCGCGTCGGATGCGACGTGCTCGATTGGCGTGGCCGTTGAGCCATAGAGCTCCTCGAGGTAGCGATCGAGCGAGGGCGCCGAGGAACACTGCTCGATAAGCTCCAGGTCAGCCGCGACCTTAGTGCTCTCTTGCGCCGCTCGGAAGAGGGCGCGTTGCGCATGGGCGATCGTCTCTTCGCTGAAGGCGAGCTCGCGGCAAGGAGAGACAACGACCTCACTCAGCTCGCCGATGGTCTGCCCCGTTGAGGGGACCATGCGGCGCACGCGGTCGATCTCGTCGCCAAAGAACTCGATGCGCACCGGAGCGGTCGCTTGCGCCGGCCAGACGTCAACCGTGTCGCCATGAACATGGAAGGTGCCCGCAGCGTCAACCTCACCGGCATCGGCATAGCCCATGCCAACGAGCAGGCGCGGCACGTCCTCGAAGTCGATCTCGTCGCCAACGGCAAAGGTCGAGGAGGCGAAGTAGCCCGAGCCAGCCGGCGGCACACGCCGCAGGAGCGAGGCGCCGCTGGCAACCACGATACAGGGCTCACCTACAGAAAGACGAGCAACTGCAGCACATCGGGCGCCGACCACGGCATCGTCGGCAGGCGAATCCGACCAGGGCCAGTCGCGACGATCCGGATAGTGTGTCACGCGGTCCATGCCAAGCCAGGCGGCAAGCGATCGGGCAGCACGCTCCGCAGCCTCCTCGCCAGGCACGACGAAGAGGGTCGGACGCGGATGCTCGGCCCAAAGGGAAGCAAGGAGGAGCGTTCGCCCACTCTGACCAACCGCAAGAGTTGCGTCCTTGCCGTCATGCAGGTCGCGCAGAAGCGCCTCAAGCTCGGGCGCACTCAAAAGCTGCCGTGCGACGCGGTCTGTAAACATGGGAATCCCCTCTATGCAGGCAAACCCGCAAGCCGTCCGCTTGCGGGTTAGGTTCGTGCTTCCTTTTTGCCATTGTAACAAGCGAGGATGCCCTACGCTTCAAGCACACGATGCCGAGAAGGTCGGTAGGACCCCGACTCTCCCAACCAAATCGTGACGTTTCGCGCCCGTTTTTGTCACAGAATGGCTGGACGGCTGTCAGCCGTCCAGCCATTCTGTGACAAAAACGGGCGCGAAACGTCACGATTTGGTTGGGGGACGGGCAGACAGACCTGCCCGTCAGCCAAGGCATGAGACCTACGCCTGCTCGCGATCCTTCACCAGCTCGGCAAGATACTCGCTTGCCTCGTCGAGGTCGACCTGCTTTGCCTGCCAGCTCCAGTTGCCCTCGGCAACGCCCGGGAGGTTCATGCGGGCCTCGTTGTCAAGGAGCAGCACATCCTGCAGGGGCAGCACGGCCAGGTCGCTCTCAGAGGTCAGAACGCGCTTGTTGAGCTCCTTGGTAAGCTCAACGGCCTCCTTGCCGCTGAGGCCGAAGTGTTCCTCAACCCAGCCGAGCAAGGTCTGCGTATCGTGCGTACCCGTGAAGGCGGAGGAACCCGGTGCTGGATGGAAGCCCTGGCGCACGTCCTCGTCAACAAACTGCACCACGCTCATGCCCGGGGCGCCCGTTGCCGCCACCAGCGCACGAACCGCCGGGGTAATCATGCCAAGGTCCTCGGCGATGATCGGCAGCTGGCCATAGCGGCTGTGGGCCTCCTTGAAGAGGTCAAGGCCCGGACCAAAGCGCCAGGTACCCTCTCGTGCCGTCTTGCCCTGCTTGATGGAGTAGTAGGAGGAGAAGCCCAGGAAGTGGTCAAGGCGCGTGTAGTCATAGAGCTCGAACATGCGGCCGAAGCGCTTGATCCACCAGTCGTAGCCACGATCCTTCAGGACGTTCCAACGGAAGGTCGGGTTGCCCCAGAGCTGGCCATCGGGACCCAGCGGGTCAGGCGGAGCGCCTGCCTGCGAGCTGACGACGCCCTTCTCGTCGATGGCAAAGATCTCGCGGTTGGCCCACACGTCTGAGGAGTCATAGGAGACGTACATGGGCATATCGCCGATGAGCTTGACGCCCTTGTTTCGAGCGTAGGCGTGCAGATGGTCCCACTGCAGCTGGAAGGCGTACTGGATACGCTTGTTGTGCTCGACGTTCTTGGCAAGCTTGGGGTCACGCGACAGCTCGCGCGTGAAGCGCTGGTAACGCTCGGGCCAGGTCTGCCAGGCTTCCTCGCCCAGCTCATCCTTGATGGCACGGAAGGTCGCATAGGGAGCCAGCCAGTCATCGTTGTCGACGCAGAACTGGGCATAGCCCGCGTCAGACGCGATGCGATCGAGATAGGCCTCCTTGTCCTCAGGCCACTCGATAAGCGCCGGGTTGCCCGCAAAGGCCGAGAGACCCGCGTAGGGAGAACCCCACTGGTCACAGGGATTCACCGGCAGAATCTGCCAGTAGCGCACGCCAGCCTCAGCAAGCCAGTCGACGAACTTTTCCGCCGGCTTGCCCAGGGTACCGGGCTTTTCGCCGTTGGGCACGCTCGTGACGTGGGCAAGCACGCCCATGCCACGCTCGATGGGGGCCTGCAGGCGCTCCTTGTCGTGGAAGTAGAGCACCGAGGTGCCCAGCGGCCACATGAAGACCTCAGCCTCGCCATCCACCACCTTCACCTCGCGGCCCGAGATGATGTCGGACACCTCCTCGCCACGCATCGGCACGCGCACGGTATGCGAGTTCGAGAGGCTGCGATTGATAAGAACGCAGGCGTAGGACTTGCCGTCGTGGCGCCAGTAGCCAAACACGTCCTTATTCAGGGCAAACGGGCGGAAGACACCGTTCGTGAAGACGGGCAGGGCCTTGCGAACGGCGATGGCGTTGCGATAGATGTTGGTGCAGTTGACGTCTTCCTTACCCCAGGGATACGGCCCGCGGTTGTAGGGGTCGGTGTAGCCCTCCATGCCCGCTTCGTCGCCGTAGTAGATGCACGGCACGCCGGGCAGCGTCATCTGCATGAGGGCGGCCACCCACAGGCGGCTCACAGCCAGCGAGCGGTGGTTCTCGTCGAGCTTGAACTCGGCCTTCTGCTCCTCCGTCATCTGGTCGCGACGCGGGGAGTCTCCCAGCACGTTCATCAGGCGAATGCGGTCATGGCTTCCCAGCAGGTTGAGGGTGCAGCGGAAGGCCTCTTCGGGATAGTTCTCGCACAGCTGCTCGGTCGCGTTGGCGATGTCCTCCGCATCGATCTTCTCGGTGAGGAAGTCGAGAACCGCATGGCGCAGCGGGTAGTTCATGACGCCGTCAAGCTCGTGTCCGTAGAAGTACTCGCGCAGCTTGCCGTAGGCAACCTTGGTGGTCGCGTCTTCCCAAACCTCGCCGATGAGCAGGGCGTCGGACTTTTCGGCAAGCTCGGCGGTTTTGATGTCGGCGATGAAGTCGTCGGGCAGCTCGTCGGCAACGTCAAGGCGCCAACCACGGGCACCAGCGCGCAGCCAGGTACGCACCACGCCGTTCTCACCACAGATAAGCTCTCGGTAGTCGGGATTCGACTCCTCCAGGTCGGGCAGGGACTCAACACCCCACCAGCAGCTATAGGTGCCGTCTTCGCACAGCTTGAACCAATCGCGGTAGGGCGAGTCCTCGCTCTGGTAGGCCCCGACCGTGTCGTAGTTGCCCAGGGCGTTGAAGTACTTCGAGTCGGCACCCGCATGGTTGAAGACGCCGTCAAGGATGATGGAGATGCCATGCTCGCTCGCGTCCTTGCACAGGCGCTCGAAGCTCTCCTTATCACCCAGCATGGGATCGATCTGAAGGTAGTCGCCCGTATCGTAGCGGTGGTTCGACTGCGCCTCAAAGATCGGATTGATGTAGAGCACCGTCACGCCGAGCGACTCCAGGTAGTCGAGGTGCTCACGGATGCCCTCAAGCGTACCGCCGTAGAAGTCCCACTGCGTGATCTTGCCATCCTCGTCGCGCTCGTAAACGGGAGCTTTGTACCAATCCTCAACAAGCGCGCGCTTGGGGCCCTTGGTGTGGAGCTTCATGGCCTCCTTGGAGCGCTCCTCCCAGTCGTCGCCACGAGCGAAGCGATCGGGGAAGATCTGGTAGACAACGCCTTCCTTGTACCACTCGGGGAACTCGGAGCGAATGACGTCGTAGCAGGTGATCTGGAAGGAAGGCGGCTCACCGTAGGAAAAGTCACCCTCGCCCGTCGAGCGGTCCGGCAGGGCGCCGTAGCGCCAGACGTCACCGTTCTCGGCCGTGATCTCAAAGCGGTACCAGATGATCTGCGAGGTCTCGGGCGTATAGCTCGCCGTAAAGCGAATGCCATCGCCAAGGGGAGCAGGCTCCATGTCGATGAACTGCTCGCCGTCCTTCTCGGTCCATATACGCAGCTGTGCCGTCGCCTCAGGCTCGTCCCAAACATCAATCCGCAGGGTAACCGAGCTGCCCAGACGCACAGCTCCAAACGGATCACGATATTCAAGTGACGAGGTAACATGCTTAGCCCTCATGGCAGCTCGCTTCCTCTCCTTTCGTCGCTTTCATATTTTCGCGACGATTTCTCCACAATGTTGACCATGATAGCAGTCTGTTGGGCGCTAAGGCTGCTCATCTACTCTCATTTAGATAACGGTTCAGGAGAAGTCATACGCGAGCTGCGCAAACGTAAAAACCCGGTCCCGCCAAGCGATGCTGGCAAGACCGGGCATGGTAAGCACGATGCGACAGGCTTGGCGCCGAGCGCCTCCGCTAATCGCGACGCTTGGTGAAGCGAATGATCTCGGGATGCAGGCGATGGTAGACGTCAAGGTAATCGTCAGCGGCACGCTTCCAAGAGAAGTCGGCAGTCATCGCCTGCCAACGGAGCTGGTTCCACTTGTCCTTCTCGGTCCAGAAGACCTCGCAGGCGTCGAGGAGACAGTCAGCCATCTCGTCGGCGTTCATGTTGATGAAGCCAAAGCCCGTGCCCTCGCCCGTGAACTTGTTGTAGGGCGTCACGGAATCCTTCAGGCCACCCGTCTGGCGGACGACCGGCAGCGCGCCATAGCGCATAGCGATGAGCTGCGCGAGGCCGCAGGGCTCAAACTCCGACGGCATGAGCAGGATGTCGCCCGCAGCGTACATGCGGTGCGCGAGCTCGTTGTCGAAGGTGATGCGAGCGGCCATCTTGTCGCCATACACCGAGTCGAAGTAGGAGAAGGCCTCCTCTTGGTCGCCGTCACCCGTGCCAAGAATGGCGATCTGCACACCGCGCGACATGAGCCGGCTCATGGAGTAGCGCACGAGGCCGAGGCCCTTTTGGTTCGTCAGGCGGCCGACCATCACCACGAGCGGACGCTCGGGATCCTGCGCGAGACCCAGCTCCTCCTGAAGCAAACGCTTGCACTCCGCCTTGGCATCGGGGTTCTTGGCGTCGAAATTGCAGGGGATGTAGGGGTCAGTGCTGGGATCCCATGCAACCGTGTCGATGCCGTTGAGAATGCCCACCAGAGCATCCGCACGGCGCCGGAAGATCGGGTCCATGCCCTCGCCAAAGAAGGGCATCTGGAGCTCGCTCGCGTAGGTCGGGCTCACCGTCGCGATGATGTCGGAGTAACAGAGCGCGCCCTTCATGTAGTTGATGGTTTCGCTGCTGCTGTAGAGCTGATCGACAGCCGCGGGAATATCGCTCAGGCCAAGCACGTTGGACAGCATGGTATCGGGATACTGACCCTGGAACTTGACATTGTGCACCGTGAAGATGACCTTCACGTCGGCACAGGTGTCGATGTCGCGATAGAACTCGCGCAGGAAGACGGGAACGAGCGCGGTCTGCCAGTCGTTGCAATGAACGACATCGCAGTTCAGCTCGGGTACGCGGCTCATGGCCTCGCATACCGCCTTGCTGAAGAAGGCAAAGCGCTCGCCGTCGTCAAAGTAGCCGTAGATGCTGCCGTCACGCTTGAAGTAGTCCTCGTTGTCGACGAAGTAGAAGTCGACCCCATCAAAGGTCAGGCGCTCGATGCCGCAGTAGACATTGCGCCAAGCCAGGGGCACGTAGAACTCGGCGATGTGCTCCATGTCCTTTTGGTAGGACTCGGGAATGCAGCTGTACTTGGGCAGAATGACGGCCACCTTGGCGCCAGCCTGCTTAATCTCACGGGGAAGCGAGCCTATCACGTCGCCAAGGCCGCCGGTCTTGATGAAGGGCACAGCCTCGGAGGCCGCAAAGAGCACCCTTATTTTCCTTCTCACCCTATCTGCCATGATGGCCCGCCTTGTCCCGTAAGCTAGTTCTTACGCATATAGAGGATGTGCTCGTCGGTGCCGCGAAGCTCGGTACCCGCGGGAACGACATTGTTCTTGTCGATGATAGCGTTCTCGACCTGCGCACCGGCGCCAATAACAACGCCCTGCATGATAACGCTGTCGCGAACCGAGGCACCCGCCTCGATGGTGACGTTGCGTCCCAAGACCGAACCCTGAACGGTACCGAAGATACGGTCGCCCGAAGCAATGAGCGAGTGGGAGACCTTTGCACCCGGCTCGTACTTTGCCGGCGGGGTGTCGTGCGCCTTGGTCATGATCTTGGCGCCCTCGGGAGCCAGCTCCTCCAGGACCTCCTGGGTGAGCAGGTCGATGTTCGACTCGTAGTAGGTGTCCTTGTCGAAGATGGGGGCCACGTAGCCGTCAAACTCGACTGCATGAACACGAATGCGAGAGAACTCGGGGTTGAGCGCCTCAAAGAGATCGAGGTGGTCGTTGGGAGAGAAGATGTCGATAAGCTCGATGAGCAGGTCACGATCGATGATCGCGTAGTCAAGGAAGGCATCGTCGCCCAGCTTCACGCCGGTCGACATACTCCTGACGATACCGTCCTCAATGTTGAACTTGACGACATCAACGTTGGACTTCTTTGCCTTCTGGGTCAGCACCGTGATGTTGGCACCCGACTCCTCATGCTTCTTGATGAGGTCCTTGAGGTCGATGGTGGCAACGAAGTTAGCCGAGGAAAGCACCACGTACTTGCCGTGATTCTTGGTCAGGTACTCGCTGTTCTGCACGAGGTCACGAATGAGGAAACGCGCACCAGTGCGGCTCACGCCCAAGGTGGAGCCAGGCATGATGAACAGGCCGCCGTTCTTGCGGTCGAGGTTCCACTCCTTGCCCGAGCCAACGTGGTCGATGAGGGAGCGGTAGTTGTAGGGCATGATCATGCCGACGCTTCTGATGCCCGCGTTGACCATATTGGACAGCGCAAAGTCGACCATGCGATAACGGCCGAGGTAGGGCATGGAGGCAGCGGGGCGCCCCGAGAAGACGTCATCTTTGGATGTCGTCGTGTAGTTGCAAGTGATGAGGCCAATTGCCTTGGGCATCCCTACTCATCTCCCTTCGAGACCACGGCATCGTCGCCGAGGGTAACGGTTTCAGCATCCGCGGAACCAAAGCGTGCTCCCGCCTTGACGACGGAGCGCTCGGCCATGATGGCATTCACGACCACCGCGCCCTCCTCGACGCGTGCGCCGGGGAAGAGGATGGAGTCTTTGACGACGGCGTTCTTGCCAACGTAGACGTCGGCAGAGATGACGGAGTGCGCAACGTCACCCAGGATGGTGCAGCCGTTGTTGACAAGGGAGTCGTCAACCGAACCCCTCGGACCGATGAACGCGGGCGGACGGGTCGAGGCGTTGCTCATGATGGGAGCTTCCTGCGCGTACAGGTCGAAGGCAGGCTCCGTGCCGAGCAGCTCCATGTTTGCCTCGTGGAAGGAGGCAACCGTACCGACGTCGCGCCAATACGACTTGAACTCGTAGGTGTAGAGGCGCTTGCCCTCGGCGAGCAGCTTCGGGATGATGTCGCCACCGAAGTCGTGGGTAGAATTCGGGTCCTCAGCATCGCGCTTGAGGGTGTCGATGAGAAGGTCGGCGTTGAAGATGTAGATGCCCATGGAGGCAAGGTTGCTCTTGGGCTCGGCGGGCTTCTCCTCGAACTCCTCGATGGAGCCGTCCTCACGCGTGTTCATGATGCCGAAGCGGGAAGCCTCCTCCCACTCGACCGGCATGACGGCGACGGTGAGGTCGGCGTTGTTGGCCTTGTGGGTAGCCAGCATGTCCTCGTAGTCCATACGATAGAGCTGGTCACCGGAGAGAATCAGCACGTACTCGGGATCTTGCATCTCGAGGTAGCCGATGTTCTGGGTAATGGCGTCAGCCGTGCCGGCATACCATGCGCCACCCGTCTGGGTTGCGTACGGAGGAAGGATGGCAACGCCGCCGCCACGCTCGTCGAGGTTCCACGCCTCACCAGAGCCCAGATACTCATGGAGCAGGTAGGGACGATACTGGGTAAGCACGCCCACAGAGCTGATTCCAGAGTTTGCACAGTTAGAGAGAACGAAGTCAATGATGCGATACTTGCCGCCGAACGACACGGCCGGCTTGGCCACCTGACTCGTCAGCACGCCAAGGCGCGAACCCTGACCGCCTGCGAGTAGCATCGCCACACATTCCTTCTTTGCCACTAGCCCCACCCCTTTCGCTTCGGGCCCTTAGTTATTTGCAGAGCTATCGCAACTATGCCAAATGTCGGCATCGTATTCGCGAATGGTTCGGTCACTAGAGAAATATCCCGACTTAGCGGTATTGTGCACTGCCGAGCGGTTCCAAGCGACACGATCCGTTGCGTAACTGTTGGTCAGCTCTTCCCAAGCCGTCACGTAGGAGTAGAAGTCCTTCAGCACGAGGTCGTGGTCATTCGACTGCATGAGGCCGTCATGGACGCTCTCGAAGTTACCCGACTGGTGTGCCAGCGAGCCGTCAACCAGCATGTCGATGATGTGGCCCAGGCGGTTGCGGTCGGCGTTATAGAGGTCCCACGCCCAGTACTGGCCATTGGCGCGCAGGTTGTCAACCTCATCGCGAGACAGGCCGAAGATCTTGATGTTCTCGTCGCCCACAAGCTTGCGGATCTCGACGTTGGCACCGTCGTCGGTACCCAGGGTGATGGCACCGTTCATCATGAGCTTCATGTTGGAGGTACCAGACGCCTCGGAACCAGCCCAGCTGATCTGCTCGGAGATGTCGGCCGCAGAGTAGATGAGCTGCGCGTTGGACACCGCGAAGTTGGGAACGAAGGCGATCTTGAGGTACTCGTTCACGCGGGCGTCGTTGTTGACGACCTGGGCAACCGCGTTGATGAGACGGATGACCTCCTTGGCGAAGGTGTAGCTCTGCGCGGCCTTGCCGGCGATGATGAAGGCCGTGGGCTCAGGCTTGAAGTTGGGGTCGGCCAGCATACGGTTATAGAGGTCAAGGATCTTGAAGACATTCAGCAGCTGACGCTTGTAGGCGTGGAAGCGCTTGACCTGGACGTCGAAGATCATGTTGGTGTCGAGCTTCACGCCCGAGACCCGCTCGATGTACTTGGCAAGGCGCTCCTTGTCCCACTGCTTCGCCTTGCTGAAGTCCTCGAGGAAGGAGGGGTCGTTCTCGTACTCCTCAAGGCCGGAGAGCTCGAAGGCATCCTTCAGCCAGTCGTCACCGATGGCGGAGCTGATGAGCTTCGCGTAGGGCGGGTTGGCGTTGGCGAGGAAGCGACGGTGGCTCACGCCGTTGGTCTTGTTGTTGAACATGTCGGGACGCAGCTGGTAGAAGCCGTTCAGCGTGGCGTCCTTGATGATCTGCGTGTGCAGCGCCGACACGCCGTTGACGGAGTGGGAGAAGATGACGGAGAGGTTGGCCATGCGCACCTCGCCGTCCCACAGGATAGCCGTCTCCTGCAGCAGGTCGTACCAGTTCTCGCGCTCATGCGGGAAGGTGTCGCGATAGCGACGGTCAATCTCGTCAATGAACATGTAGGTGCGCGGGCAGAGCGTGCGCAGCATGTCGATCGGCCAGCGCTCCAGAGCCTCCGGCAGAATGGTGTGGTTGGTGTAGGAGATGGTCTTGCGAGCGATCTTGAAGGCCTCGTCAAAGCCCACGCCACGCTCGTCAACCAGCAGGCGCATCAGCTCGGGACCGCAGAGTGCCGGGTGGGTGTCGTTGGTCTGAATGGCCACGTACTTCGGCAGGTCGCTCCAGGTGAGCGAGCGGTCATCCTGCATGCGACGCTCGAAGGAGCGCAGGATGGTCTGCAGGCCGGCGGAGACGAAGAGGTACTCCTGCTTCAGGCGCAGGATACGACCATGCTCGCCCGCATCGGCGGGATAGAGGATGGTGCTGATGGCCTCGACGTCAGTACGGAACTTGGAAGCCTTGGCGTAGTTGCCCTCGTTGAAGGCATCGAGGTCGAAGTCCTCGCTGTAGGGCTCGGCAGACCAGAGGCGCAGGTGGTTGATCTTCTTGCCGCCATAGCCAATGATGGGCACATCGTAGGGAACGGCGAGGACCTTCTCGCCACCCTCCTGGGTAAACCAGAAGCGAGAGAAGTCCTCGTGACGAACCACCTGGCCGCCAAACTGAACCACGACGGCAGACTCATCACGGCGCGTCTCCCAAGGGAAGCCCTTCGAGAGCCAGTTGTCAGTCCTCTCGACCTGGCAGCCGTTCTCGATCTCCTGGCGGAAGAGGCCATAGCGATAGCGCATGCCGTTACCGTAACCAGCCATGCCTTCGGCTGCCATGGAGTCGAGGAAGCAAGCGGCAAGACGGCCGAGGCCACCGTTGCCGAGGCCGGGGTCGACCTCGTTAGCGATAAGGTCGTCAAGGGAGGTGCCCAGCTCTTCGCAGGCCTCCTCGACCATGTCGCGGATACCAAAGTTGAGCAGGTAATTGTCAAGCAGCGGACCGATGAGGAACTCAAGGGAGAAGTAGTAGATGCTCTTCTCGGGACCCTGGTGCGCGTCGGGCTTCGAGACGTTCGCCTTAATCGCGATGAGCTGCGCGAGCGCGGCATAGCGCTCGTACTCGCGGCAATCCTCGTAATGCTTGCCGTACTTCTCGCGGCACATGGTGCGATACTGCTTGATGAAGTCTTCCTTATCGCTGAATATCTGCTGCATGTCTCTACCTCTCTGTACGTTTTAGGCACATGTCTCAACCTTTTTTGGTAGGGCTAAAGCCTACCAGTAGTTTCCATGCTTTCGAGGATAAATTGCCGCCGTTTTTACACATTTCGGCCCTTGACAATCTTTCAATCGGGACAACAAGCCAAGGGTTGACTGACATATGCGCATGTCAGCTGGCCTATCAGACCCTCTTGAGAAAGACCCCCGCCCAGACGGAGCCGGACGAGGGTCTTGACTTGCTATCGAGGGAGTGGCCCTCTTTAGGTCGTGAGCGCGACGGTACTACTCGCTCGCTGCCGTCTTCTTAGTCGTGGATGCCTTCGTAGCCGTGGTCTTCTTGGCTGTCGACTTCGCAGCGGAGGTCTTCGTGGTCGCAGCCTTCTTGGTGGCCGTTGTCTTTGCTGCGGCGGTCTTCGTTGCCGCTGCCTTCGTGGCAGCTGCCTTCGTAGCCGTGGTCTTCTTGGTGGTCGCGGCCTTCTTGGTCGCGCTCGCCTTCGTGGTTGCACTCGTCTTTCCAGCCGCCTTCGTCGTGCTCTTCCTGGCGGCCGTCTTAGGGAGCGGACCCACATAGCGCAAGATCATGCCACCCAGAGGGGGAACGCGCAGCACGATGGAGTTGTCCTGGTTGTTCCAGGGCGTGGCGGTCGAGCGGAACTTGTGCTTGCCGTTCGTCACGTCCGAGCCGCCAAACTCCTCGGCATCGGTGTTGAAGACCTCCTGCCAGCAGCCCTCCTTGGGCACGCCAACACGGAACTCCTCGTAGGGGTTCACCTCAAAGTTGAGCACCACAAGGAGGTCGTCGTCCGGATTGTCTCCGTGGCGCACGTAGCTCAGCATGCACTGGTCGCTATTGTCGGCGTCGATCCAGTCGAAGCCATCCTCCGAGTAGGAGCGCTCCCACAGGGCAGGGTGCTCGTTATAGAACTTGTTGAGCTTCGCGTTGAACTTCTGCAGCTGGCCGTGCTTCTCGTACTCCTCGGCCATGAAGTACTGAATGCCCTCGTAATA
>CAJOKK010000033.1 GCA_905235165.1 uncultured Atopobiaceae bacterium
TGCCGTGAAGACTTCCGACAGGAAATAATAGACGGCCATTGCCGCAAGAATCACGAATGTCGTGAAGATGTAATGCCAGATGAACTGATGATAGAACACTCTTTCGTACAGGACGAACGTGTCCGTGATCTTGACACCGATGAGTGTGTATACCGCACAGGTCGCGGCAATGCCGCAAAGCCCGATCAACAGGCAGCGCAGATAGAATTTTTTCTTGTCGGTCACACGCTGCAACACGGTAGCGAACACCATGCCGATGACCGGATAGTACAGCCAGGTGAGCAGCGGAAATGAGACGTGTTCATTTGTCGCATAGAATAGTCCCAGAGCGTATTCGCACGCGAGATTCGGGAGCGGGAACTGCGCGAGGAACGTACCGGTAAAGCAGGCCAGTATCGAGACCGTCACCATAGCCGGCAGAGAAAAGTTACCGAGCTTCATAAGCGCGATTGCGAAGAACGCCATACCAGCGAACTGAAGGATGCTTACCAAAAGAAGAGAATCCCAGAGGCCCATTACGGCCGTCGTGCCAAAGAAAAAAATTCCTATCAGAAGAGGCAGCGTTCCTTTGAAGAAGTTCAGCAAATACCCGTTTCTGAGCAGCTTGCCTCCTCTTACCATCATCTCCTTGGGAGACGTATGCCGCGAGTAGATAATCCCGACGCCCATCGCGAACATGAACACCGGAGCTCCGATCGGCCCTGCAAGGAATTCGAGAATCCAGCGGAAAGCCCCCACCGGCATTTCCCCTTCGGGGTCATATATGCTCAGATACTCATAGGTGTGGGTGACCACCATAAGAAGGATTGTGAATGACTTTGCCCAGTCAAACTCGCTCTGTCTTCCGGTATTTACCGGCTTTTTTGATAATAATTTTTTACTCATATCACAGACCACCCGCCTCACAGATTAATTCAAATACTGTTTCATCAAGATTATCCAGAACAATTATTGCCTTATCCAGAACAATTATTGCCCCCGTGAACAGATATGCATTATACGATTAACTCAGAGTTTCCGTTGGAGCGAGGCGCTTTATATCCCAATATCTGAAGATACTGTCCACGGCTTAGTCAGACGTGTGTTGTTTGGCTCGAATCACCGTAACGGTTCCCAGCGCGCCCCGCTCAGCGGAGCCGAGCCGTCATCTAGACGCGCGGGGGCAGACTCGCATGCTCGGCTGGCTTGCTCGCGCGCACTCTTTTTGGTGGACATTTGCCGGTCTGTGATGCTCCGGTGAAGACATACGCTCACCGATAGCAACCGTCAGGGATATGGTGGTTGGGGAATACACTTCATAAGTTGCAATCGCCGGCGGTCTTGTCCGCCACGACTTTTGGAGTGTAATGGGTCATATGACTACTGAGGAATGCCGCCGCGCGCTTGAGGGGCTTTCCGATCAAATAGCTCGTTACGCCGAGCTTATCGTGCGTAAGGGCGCAGCTGTGCGTCCTGGCCAGGAAGTGGTCGTCCAGGCTCCCGTTGAGCGAGCCGACTTCGTACGCCTGCTAGTTGAACGTGCCTACGCCGCTGGCGCGGGCCATGTAACGGTTATCTGGGTTGACGACGCAATCACGCGCCTTGAGTATGAAAACGTCGAGCTCTCTTACTTCCAACACACGCCCGACTGGAAGATTGCGCAGCTTAACGGCCTTGCTGAGGCTGGTGCCGCCTTCATCTTCCTCGAGGGGAGCGACCCGCTTGCCCTCAACGGGATAGATCCCGCCAAGCCGGCGGCGGCAGCGAAGGCGCGCAACGAGGAGTGCCGCTCCTTCAGGGATGGCATGGACTACGGTCATAACGTGTGGACCATCGCGGGCGTTCCCGTTAAGGCCTGGGCAAAGAAGGTCTTTGAGGACGTGCCCGATGACGAGGCCATCTATCGTCTGTGGATTGCCATTCTCGAGACGTCTCGTGCCGACGGAGAAGATCCTCAGCAGGAGTGGGAAACCCATAACGCCGCTTTCGAGAAGAACAAGCGCTTCTTGAACGAGAACGCGTTCGACCGCTTGCACTATCAGTCAAAGAATGGCACAGATCTGACGATCGGCCTGCGTGAGGGGCATATTTGGGAAGGCGGTGCCTCCCAGGCAAGGGACGGTGCGGTTTTCTTCCCCAACATTCCCACCGAGGAGGTCTTCACCACGCCCGACTGCACGCGTGCCGACGGCGTGGTTCACTCGGCTCTGCCGCTCGTCCATTCCGGCCAGGTGGTACGCGATTTCTGGCTGCGCTTTGAGAATGGCGCCGTAGTTGACTACGACGCGGTTCAGGGCAAGGAGGTCTTACGGCATATCCTCGAGACCGACAAGAACGCCGTGCGCTTGGGTGAGTGCGCCCTCATCTCGAAGAACACCCCCATTCGCGAGACGAAGATTCTGTTCTACGACACGCTTTACGATGAGAACGCGAGCTGTCACCTCGCACTGGGCATGGGCTTTCCTGAGTGCATCGAGGGAGGCCTCGAGATGAGCAAGGAGGAGCTCCTTGCCAGTGGGGTAAACCAGAGCGCCACGCACGTCGACTTCATGATCGGAACGGATGACCTATCGGTCACGGGAATAAAGCCAGATGGCGAAGAGGTTCCAATATTTCTCAATGGACAGTGGGTTTGGGAAAACGAGTAAGGTAGAATAAACACCGCGCGCCGTTAGCTCAGTTGGTAGAGCAGGGGACTTTTAATCCCAAGGTCCAGGGTTCGAGACCCTGACGGCGCACCATTTGAACAAGAGGGCCTCGGCAACGGGGCCCTTTTCTTGTGCGGCGCCATCGCAGGGTCTCGAACCCGCGAGGGCGGCATGCGCCGGTGGCGCATGCCGGGCGGAGGGCGCGAAGCGCCCGGAGCCGGAGAGCGTTGGCCGCAGGCCAACGCGGAGAGACCCTGACGGCGCACCATTTGAACAAGAGGGCCTCGGCAACGGGGCCCTTTTCTTGTGCGGCGCCATCGCGTCGGCCAAGCTGCTTCGCTCCGCGCTCCCCGATGGGCCGTCACCTCTCCCAGAAAGAGGGATGGCTCACTGCTTTGGGGAGACAATGTGTATCTACAATTACCCAATATGAGTGTTTTCTGTATTTATCGCTTGAAACAGGTAAGCTCGATATACACAGAGCGAAGGAAAGAGTTTCTACAACATGTATCGTGTGAGTGCATACAGCAACGCTGGCCTCCACAAGGAGACAAACCAGGACAGTTGCCTTTATGAAGTGGCTACCACGCCATGTGGTGAAATCGCATTGCTCGTGATGTGCGATGGAGTCGGAGGACTTTCCGCTGGTGAGTTGGCGAGTGCGTCCATCATCCACTGGTTCTCTGACTGGTTCGAGCATATTCTGCCCCGCAATCTGTCGGGCGGCCTGCTCCCTCCTGACGAACTCTATAGCATCGTGCAGGAGCAGTGGTCTCGAGGCATGCAGCGTCTCAACAGCTCGCTGCGAGGCTATGGCCGAACCCTGGGCAGTGAGCTCGGAAGTACCTGTACGGCCCTTCTTCTCTACGGAGGGCGCTATCTCATCTGCCATATCGGTGACTGCCGAGTCTATCGCTTTACCGAAAGCTCGATGGAGCAGCTCACGGACGACCAGACTTGGGTTGCCCGCGAGGTCGCGCGTGGCAACATCTCGCCGGCGCAGGCACGCAACCATCCGCAGAAGAACGTTATCCTGCAGTCCGTTGGTTCCCAGGGCGACCTCAGTCCTGTGTTTACGCGCGGAGACATCTACCTTGGCGACGTCTACCTGGTCTGCTGCGACGGCTTCAGGAACGAGCTCTTTGATGACGAGCTCTTTGGCGCCTTTGGCACCCTTCCGGCAGCGGCAAGTGACCAAGAGCTCCAAGATGCCTGCGAGCACCTTGCCAGGCTCGTCATGAACCGTGGCGAGTACGACAACGTCAGTGCAGTGGCGTGCATGGTCCAGAGCGAAGGGGACTACGGCTCGCCGATCCTTAACGTTCCCGACTCCTCGGCGCTGGTTGTCGAGACCATCGAGGAGGAGCCGGAAGACAATACTGCCGACCTGTTTGAAGGGGCAGGAGAGGCGGGTTCATATGCCTAAAGAGACCGCGATTGGCAGCAAGTTCGGCGGGCGCTACAGCGTCATCGACAAGTTGGGCGAGGGCGGCATGTCCGTCGTTTGGCTTGCGAGGGACATGCGTCTCGAGAAGCTGTGGGCCGTCAAGGAAGTCAAGAAGAACAACAACGACCCGGTTTCCCAGATAGACTTTGGCCTCATGCGTCGAGAGGCCAACATCATGAGGAACCTCGACCATCCCAACATCGTGCACGTCGTGGACGTTATCGATGAGGATGACTCCATGTACGTCGTCATGGACTACGTGCAAGGCAGGGACCTCGCCGACATCATGCGCGAGCGCGCCAGGACCGCGCCGGATGGCGTCTACGCCTATCCCGAGGAGGACGTGATCCATTGGGGCATCCAGCTCTGTGATGCCTTGGGCTATCTGCATAACCAGACCCCGCCCATCATCTACCGCGACATGAAGCCCGGCAATGTCATGGTGCAGGCCAATGGCAAGATCAAGATCATCGACTTCGGTATCGCGCGTGAGTTCAAGAGCAACAAGGAGCTTGATACCCGACCGCTGGGAACGCGTGGCTTCGCGTCGCCCGAGGCGGTCGAGAACGTTTCGCAAACCGACGCTCGTTCCGACATCTACTCCCTGGGCGTGACCCTCTTCCATCTCGTTACGGGCCACAGCCCCATGGAGTACGTAACGCAGCCCAACCTTCCGCCCATTCGTAGCATCAATCCGCAGCTGTCCCCGTCGCTCGAGGCTACCATCATTCGCGCGACGCAGTGGGACCCCGATGCTCGTCAGCAATCCATGGCGGAGCTGCGCTATGAGCTCGAGAATCCCGTGGAGCCGGAGCACCAGAGGTGGATGGAGCAGACGCTTGCCCGCTTCAAGTTCTTCTCCATCACCGGCGCTATATGCATCGTTCTCGGTCTTGGCTGCCTGCTGGGCAGCACGGCCGTTCGAAAGTCGGCTTTTGACGACATCATGGCTCGCGCGGCCGAGGCCGACACCTCCGAGAGCAGCGGAAACGTCTCAGAGGCCGAGGAGCTGTATCTCCGGGCGATCGAGATTAACCCTGACAGCATCGAGCCCTACCAGGAGCTCGTTGACAGGGTCTACAAGAAGGACAACGTCTTCTCGCTTACCGAGTCCGAGCGCTGGAACGACCTCTTCCTGGAGCATCGTGACCAGCTCGAGAAGCACTATGCCTACGGCAAGCTTTGCTATGACGTGGGAATCGACTACTTCATCTACTTCAACTACGGCGACGAGTTGAACCGTGGTGACATGGCGGTCGTGTGGTTTGCACGCGCCCTCAAGGGCAATGCCCTCAATGAGAAGGAGAGGGCTGCGGCTCAGAACTACCTGACCATCAGCTCCTTCCAGCGTTCGATCCAGAAGGCGACCGTCGAGGGCGGCGATCGACAGGCCTACCTCGATTACTTCAAGGCCTTGAGCGGTGCCGTCGCGGAGGCGACCGATGCTGACACCATCGCGCAGCTCCGTCTTTACAACGTGGCGGCCCACGCGCTTGGTTCGCAGTTGTATGTCAGCGGCTTCGTCCGTTCGGGAGTTGCGGAGAAGGACGCAGTTGCCCTCCTCGATCAGGTGACCAAGCAGACGGAGTCCCTCTCGGAGGTCTGCAAGGCGAGCTTTGCCACGGACCAGCTCTACGAAGAGGTCATTAAGGCTTGCGAGAAGGCGCAGGAGAACGTCAAGACCGTGTACGCCCAAAGCGGAACTGGGAAGGAGGCGGTTGCCCAATGATGACGCAACAGGTTCTTTTCTGGGTCGGCCTTGCGCTCCTCGTCATCGGAGTCATCTCTCTTGGTATGGCCATCTACATCTATACCTCGCGTAACATCACCGACATTCTCGATGACCTTTCCGGTAAGAAGCGCGCCGATGCCATCGCGGCAATGGAAGCCGAGCTCAGTGGTCCGAGGCGTCGTGGGGGAGACGGAACCACGAGCGGTTTTCTCGGCTTCGGAACCTCGGGCCTCCTTGGTGGCAGGAACAGCACCGGAAGGTTCGACACCGGTACGAATTCGACGACCTTTGGGACGCAGAGCGGGCGAAACGACACGAGTTCTCGCAGCCTGAGGATGGAGAAGCGAGCCAACCGAACCGCTGGCGTGGCGAGCAACACCTCAGAAGAGCTTGCGAAGCCTCAGGCCGATGCGTACGCTGATAAGCCTACGGTTGACATCTACTCCGCAGAGACGGTTACCACCCTTCGCGACGAGTCGCTTCCGAGGCGTGAGCCTGAGGTAACAACGGTTATCTCCTCCGATGCGGCACCGCAATCCGCAGACGTGCAGGAGCCGGTGGATGACTCCGTTTACGAGGGCTTTGTGGTCGTGCGAAAGGCCATGCTCATGGAGAGCACCGAGTATCTCTCCGTCGGGCAAGAAGGCGGACGTGCGTAAGCATTCATACAAGCCTGTTGGCCCTCCGGTGTGTCACAAAGACACGCCGGAGGGCGACGTGCATGATAAGGTTCTTGTCGGCATGATGGGTTCGTGAGCCAAAGAGAGGAAGGTTGTGAGTATGTCGAAGAGGGGGCTTAACGCGCTCTCCTGCCTGTTGGCCGCTGTGCTTGTTTTTGGAGCATGCGTGACACCCATGGCGCTTGCTCCAACGTATGCCATGGCAGGGGAGAACGAGGTTCGTTTGATTGGCGGCGGCGTCTTCAAGTTCAACGTGGGCTTGGGGACGGAGCTTATTGATGCGAACAAAAACCGTCTCCGCGATGCCGCCGGAAACGAAGTCGGCACAGATATGTATGGGCAGGGCGCGGCGTTTCTCATCAATGAGAACACCGTCCTGACTTCCTATAGCTGCGCAGCGCTGAGCGACCAGTTCCTTGATTCCTTGAGTGAGTACGGCTTTGCCAAGCAGGACGTTCTCAATTCGCTGGTCTATAGCGTCACGACAACTGACGACGTTGAGGTTCCTGCCGAGCTGGTCAACTGGTCGCCGACTGAAGACTGGGCGATCTTCAAGCTTTCGCAGCCCATGGAGGCCGGTCGTGTCTTGGCGCTGAGCGACAGCTCGAAGGCAGTGGTTGGCGAGCGAATCTGGGGCGTAGGCTTCACGGCCGAGACGAACGGTTTTGTTGCCGATACCTATCGCCCCGAAGACGTCGTCATCGGTGAGGGCGTTGTCAAGAAGACGGAAGAGTCCCAGACGCTGAGCGTCCCCGACTCCTTCAACGCCCCCTTCCCCTTCAAGGGCAACTTCATTCAGACGGACATCGAGTGGGGCAACCGCGACGTTGGCGGACCGCTGGTTGACGACAATGGCTACGTTGTCGGAATCCTTGAGGTCGATGAGAAGGGCCGCTGCCTTGGCGTTTCGTCTAGCGAGATCATTAGCGCCCTCGGACGCCTCAACATCGCCTATACCGCGGCACCCAGCACGGAGGCTGCCGGCCAGGCGGTGAATACCGAGGAGCTTGACTTCGCGATCGCTACCGCCGAGGAAGAGTCCCAGAAGACCGGCTCGTATCCCTCAGACGATCTGACGGTGCTCTCCAATGCCGTCAACGAGGCGAAGGCCGTTCGCAAAGAGGTAAAGGATAGCTACGCTGACGAGGCCGAGGTAAAGGCCGCCCAGCAAAAGGTTGATGACGAGACCAAGCGTCTCAACGAGACGCTCACTTCCATCGTGGGCGAGCAAGCGAAGTCCAACAAGGAAGATTCCGCCCAGAAGGCGGATGCAGGCCAGGAGAATGCCGACAATAGCGCGGCAGAGACTCAGGGAGGGTCGAATAACACCGTGGTTATCGCAGGTGTACTTGTTGCACTCACTATCGTGGCAATCGTGATTGTAAAGGTCCTGCCTTCGCTTCGTGGCGGCAGTAAGGATTCCGAGACGGAGAAGAAGGTTGCGAAGGACGAGGCTGAGCAGACGACGGCTGACGTGAGCGTTCCCGCGCAGGAGAAGGCCGCCACAGACGCTGCTGCCGCCGCGTCGGGCAGCGACGACCTCCACAAGCCGAAGACCGCATCCGAGTTTGCCGAGTCACGCTCCATACCGAGGCATTCCACGACGGGCTCAATCCTGGCGGACGATGCCAAGCAGGTTTCCTCTCAGGCCGCGCCGAGCGAGGCTCCCGCCGCCAAGCAGCCCGCTGCAGCTGCTCCCGCTCCCGCATCCGCTCCGAAGCAGCCTGCTGCAGCCACTCCCGTGACTGGTGCCGCAGCGGCTCCTCAGGGGGCACAAGCCTCTGCGGCGGTCCAGGCTGCTGCCCAGGCCGCAGCTGGCTATGAGGTCACCACGGTGCTCAACGATCGCGGTTCCAACCAGGCCCCTGCGGCTCCCCAGGCTCCCGCCCGCCAACAGGCACCCGCCGCTCCTCAGCCCTCCGCGGCCTCGCAGGCGGCGCCCGGCTACGAGATCACCACGGTGCTGAACGACCGTGGGGCGAATCAGGCACCCGCGCCCATGCCGGCTCCTGCACCGGCCCCTGCGCCGGCTCCCGCCACGCCGGGCTCGTCCAGGGTCACCTTTGTTCCGCAGATGCCTTCGTCGTCGACTACGGGCGAGATCGCAGCTGCGGTTGTCGGCGAGACTGCAACGGGCGGCGTGCTCATGCGCATGAGCACCAACGAGCGCATCGCCATCGACCAGTCCGAGTTCAGGCTTGGCCGAGACCGTGCCACCGTTGACTACTGCCTCGAGGGCAACGTCAACATCAGCCGCGTCCACGCAATTATTCACGTGCATGATGACGGCCCGGTGACCGTCATGGACAACAGGTCGCACAACGGTACCTACGTCAACAACGTGAAGCTGAAGCCCGGCCAGGAACGCGTGCTCATGAGCGGCGACATTCTCCGTCTTGCCGACGAGAAGTTCCGCTACGACATCTAGCTGCATCCTTAGACAGCTGCTTTCTTTGGGGCGTCCGCAAGGGCGCCCCTTTTGTTACCATTCTGGTTCAAGTGCTTCTCTCTAGCCCCCGAACTCTGCGGGCGCGCCTACAGTACCAGCATTGACCGAAACATTGCTCGAGAGGGGGCCGCACATGTCCAACATGCTTTTCATCACGGCCCTCCGCCGACGCCAGGCTCGACGTACGACGCCGCGACGCGCTTGCGTGCTGCTCTAGCCTCATAGGGCTCGGTCCCCAAGTTAGACAACGGACTTCAAGCAGCACCCGGCGCATACCGCCGGGTTTTTTGTGTCGCGGCAACTCAGTACCATCCATTCCAAGCCAGCAAAGCGATATCAACGTCGCACGCGAAGAAAGGAAAGAACATGTCTGAGAGCACTAAGGAAAAGGTCGTACTTGCGTATTCGGGAGGCCTCGACACCTCCGTTATCGTCAAGTGGCTGCAGGTCGAGAAGAACATGGACGTCATCGCCATTTGCGGTAACGTCGGCCAGGACGAGAAGGACCTGAGCTGGATCAAGCAGAAGGCCCTCGACATGGGCGCCATCGCCTCCGAGGCCATCGACATGCGCGAGGAGTACGCCGAGACGATCCTCTCCAAGGCCATCTGGGCCAACGGCAAGTACGAGGGCGTCTACCCGCTGCTCTCTGCCCTTTCTCGCCCCCTCATCTCCAAGCACCTCGTGGACATCGCGCACAAGTACGGTGCGAAGTACATCGCCCACGGCTGCACCGGCAAGGGCAATGACCAGGTGCGCTTCGAGACTTCCATCCGCGCCCTCGATCCCGAGCTCGAGATCATCGCGCCGGTGCGTGAGTGGGACCTCACCACGCGTGACTCCGAGATGGAGTGGGCCGAGGCCAACGGCGTGCCCGTGCCCACCACCAAGAAGAAGCCCTATTCCATCGACGACAACCTCTGGGGTCGCGCCATCGAGTGCGGCGTCCTCGAGGACACCTGGAACACCCCGCCGTCGGACATCTGGACGATGACCAACAATCTCGACAAGTGCCCCGCTGAGCCCGAGACCGTCATCATCGGCTTCGAGAAGGGCGTGCCGACCTCCATCAACGGCGAGAAGATGTCGCTGCTCGACGTCATCATCAAGGCGAACGAGATCGCCGGCCGCAACGGCTTTGGTCGTATCGACATGATCGAGGACCGTGTTGTGGGTATCAAGAGCCGCGAGTGCTACGAGTGCCCCGCCGCCCTGCTGCTCATCCAGGCGCACCAGACGCTCGAGACCCTCTGCCTCGACGCCGAGACGCTCAAGCAGAAGGCCAAGCTCGACGTTGAGTGGGCCTCGCTGGTCTACCGTGGCCTCTGGTACAGCCAGAACCGCGTCGCTATCGACTCCTACAACGCCTACACGCAGCAGTTCGTGAGCGGCGAGGTCCGCATCATCCTCTGCAAGGGCGGCCTCTTCGTTGACGGCGTGCGCTCCGACTACAGTCTCTACGACTACAACCTCGCCACCTACGACGAGGGTGACGCCTTTGACCATTCGGCTTCCGAGGGCTTCATCATCCTGCACGGTCTGCAGTCAAAGACCTGGTCGAAGGTCCAGGGCCCGGGCGCTGGCTTCGAGGTCGAGTAAAGCTCGCTCGTCCATACGCGACATAAAAGAAGCGGGGTTCGGCGCAGTGCCGGGCCCCGCTTTTGTATGCAACGGTTCCGAGTGAGTCGTGAGTCAGTTACCGTAGTCCTTTTTGACTCATTCCGGAGGGGACGGCGCGGAGGCCTGCGCGAACTCTGCGGCAAGGGCGTTCGTCGCTACGGCGCGGCAGCTGCGGGACTCGCTCGCTCCGCTCGCTCAGACAAGTCCTCGCTCCCGCCGCGCCTACGCTCCTCACTGCCGCAGAACGTTCGCGCAGGTCTCCGCGCCGCCCTTCGGG
>CAJOKK010000034.1 GCA_905235165.1 uncultured Atopobiaceae bacterium
TGGTTGAGTACGACATCATGCCCTCCATCTACACCTTTGACTTCGGCCTCGCCTATGGAGAGCGCTCTGCCGATGCCGAGAAGGTCGGCAAGTACCACCTGGCCATCGAGACGGGCATGAACCGCATTGGCGTCCAGCCGGTTGACGTGCTGGACTTCCGTCGTGGCCTTGACTTCCATCGCGGACTTGAGTGCGCCGGAACCTTTACTCACTTTGCCACGGCGGACGAGACCGATAGCTGGGATTTCCAGCTGCAGGCCAATCGCTTCGTCGATGCCGTGAAGACCATCCATGACGCGGGCCTCGAGACGGGCCTTGTGCACTGCGACAACTCGCCGGGCATGATCTTGCACCCGCGTGCGCAGTTCAACATGTGCCGCGCGGGCATCGCCCTCTACGGTCTGCATCCTGCTGAGACCACGCGTGGCAGGATCAAGCTTGAGCCGGCAATGAGCGTGCGCGGGCGCGTGACGCGTGTCGTTCGTCCGCCCGTTGGTGCCGGCGTGAGCTATGGCATGACCTACCGCGTGCCCAAGCAGGGCATTCAGATCGCCACCGTCCCCATCGGCTATGCCGACGGCCTAGCGCGTTCGCTTTCCAACAACATGGACGTCATCGTCAATGGCGTGCGTGCCCCGCAGGCGGGACGCATCTGCATGGACCAGTTCATGTTTGCCGTCGACCCCGACGCTCCCAAGGGCTATCGTCCCAAGAAGGATGTCGAGGTGGGCGATCTTGTCACCCTGATTGGCAAAGACGGTGACGAGGAGATCACGGCCGACGAGATGGCGCGCCTGCGCGACACCATCAACTACGAGGTCACCTGCAACTTCGGAATGCGTCTCCAGAAGGTCTATGTCTAGGCCCCGGCGCGAGCGCCCCTCGCTCGCAGATGCGGAGGGAACCATGGCAGTCATGCAGATTCCTGGTCACGACCATCAGGGACCGCGTGAGGTATCGCTTGAGGAGATTCGCGCGGTCCTGGGGGATTGCCATCTCTGTCCTCTGGGCGAGACCCGTACCGAGCTGGTCTTTGGTGTGGGCAACCCGCATGCGCGCGTGATGTTTATCGGCGAGGCGCCCGGACGTAACGAGGACAAGCAGGGCGAGCCCTTTGTGGGTGCCGCTGGCCAGAAGCTCAACGGCCTGCTCAGCCTGGCGGGCCTCGAGCGCGAGGACATCTACATTGCCAACGTCCTCAAGTGCCGCCCGCCGTCAAACCGCAATCCCAAGGTGGAGGAAATTCAGACCTGCTCGCCTTTCCTGCGCGAGCAGATCCGCTCGATCTGGCCGGACATCATCGTGTGCCTGGGCAACTTTGCCACGCAGTTCGTGCTTCACACCGAGCAGGGCGTGACCAAGCTGCGCGGTTCCTTTTACGAGGTTGGCCACTTTACGGTGATGCCGACCTTCCATCCGGCAGCCACGATCTATCACTCCGACTGGCTGCCCCTGCTTGAGGCTGACATGCGGATGCTGGGGCAATGGCTGGCCGAGCATCCGACGAAGGGATAGGGAAGATGGCGTTTACGACAGGGTCGCAGGAAGAGACGATCGCCTTGGGCGCGCGCTTGGGTGCGCTGCTTGAGGCGGGTGACGTGCTTGTGCTGACGGGCGACTTGGGAGCGGGAAAAACGCAGCTCACCAAGGGTATCGCGCAGGGCATGGGCGTGAGCGACGACGTCTGTAGCCCCACCTTCAACATCCTCATGGTGCACGAGGGCAGCGAGATGCCGCTCTACCACTTTGACCTCTATCGCTTGGAGAGCGCGGACGAGCTCGAGGATACGGGCCTCTACGACCTGCTGGGTTCGGATGGTCCGTGCGTAATCGAGTGGGGCGAGCAGTTCTCCGACGAGATCGGCCCCGAGCGCCTGGACGTGTATGTGACCAGGCTCGACGACGAGGCCGCGGCAGGTGAAGAGCCAAGGCGCGAGGTGCGCTTTGAGCCCCACGGCGCACGTGCCGAGAAGATCGTCGCCGCACTAGGTTAGGCGCATACGGCGCCCGATGTGATCTCGTCACCGGATTCCTGGACGGTCTAGGGCCCTACCAAAAAGTGACATTTCGGGGCCAGAATTGTCACAGAATGGCTAGGGGGTGCGGAGCGGCCTACATAACAGGATGCAGTCCCTGCGGTGCAAGTACCATGAGTCCGTCGAGAAGGACGCTCAGCACCCCTGCGCGATAAGAGAATGTGACGAGTTCCCGTCCTGCCGTCCCACCGCTGGGCTAAAGCTTGGACTTGGGCATCCAGACGAAGTCGAGCAGCTCCGGCATGGTGACGTCGAGGGACTCCGAGATGTCGAGAAGGGTCTCGAGACTGGGGGTACGCACGCCCTGCTCGATGTAACCCATGTAGGTGCGGCTGATATGCAGCTCTTCCGCAAGACTTTCCTGCGAGGCGCCACGGACCTTGCGTATGTCCGCAATGTGCCTACCCAAAAGAGCCCTGTATGTCGTGATATCTGCCATGAAAGAAACGTTATTGATTCAGTGCCATTAAGGACACAAACATTCAGTTTGAAATTTAAGAAAGCCGGTGAAGGGGACGTCAGACCCCCTCACCGGCTTTCGCGCTTTCGCTTTTCGCAACAGCGCCGCATCGGTGCTGCTACACTAAGTAGCTGCACATTTTCACGCATGATGGGAACAACCATGATTGAAGCCACTCCCGAAAAGCCCCTTCTTGTCCTCGCTATGGACACCTCTACCGACATGCTCGCCTGCGCCGTCGCGCGCTGGTCGGAGGATGCCGAGGGTCTTGGTGCCACTATCGAGGTCTTGGCCTCGGGAGACCATCTCTGCCGTCGTCAGACCAACGTGGAGCTCACTTCGACGGCGCTCGACTGCCTCCAGCAGGCGGGCTTCTCCATGGCTGACGTCGACGCCGTTCTTGTCGGTCGTGGTCCGGGCTCCTTCACGGGCGTGCGCATCGGCATCGCCACGGCAAAGGGCATCGCTTGCGGCCTTGGCCGTCCCCTCTATGGCGCGTCAACCCTTGACGCCGCCGCCTGGAACGCCTGGCTTCACGGCACGCGCGGTCTGCTCGGCGTGGTGGGCGACGCCATGCGCGGCGAGGTCTATCCGGGCATTTACGTCCTGGACGAGGAAGGCCCCATGCGTACCTTCTCCACCGAGACGGTCATTAAGGCGCAGGCCTGCGTAGACGAGTGGTCCGCTCGCTCAGATCGAGAAGAACTTATCCTTACCGGCGACGGCCTCAAGAAGTACCGCGCCGCCTTTGAGGAGGCGGGCTTCGCGCGCTTTACGAGTGAGGACGTCTGGCATCCCTGCTCCGAGGGTCTGCTGCGCGGTGCCGCCGCGCCCGATAGCTTCAATCCCAACGATACGGGCGACCCTGCGCTCGTGCTTCCCATCTACACGCGTCTTTCCGATGCCGAGGAGAACGAGCGTCAGCGTCTTGGCCTTGCCCAGCCCAAGAGCGCCACGGCAACGGGTGTCTATGAGGGTCTATCTGGCATCCATACGCAGCTGCGCCCCATGTCGGTGAATGACATCGCGCAGGTCACCGCCCTCGAGGCGGAGTCCTTTGCCGACGGCGTCCACGACCCCTGGTCTGAGAAGCTCTTCTATGAGGAGCTGAACGCGGCGGGTCGTACCTGGTGGGTGGCGCATGACCAGGGAACGGTGGTGGGCTTTGCCGGCGGCATGCTGGCGGGCGACCGCCTTGAGGTGATGGACATCGCCGTGAGCGAGAGCCGTCGTCACGAGGGCATCGCGAGCCGACTGCTCGCGCGTCTTGCCTACGACGGCCAGACCCTTGGCGCCAGCGAGATAACCCTCGAGGTCCACGTGGGCAACGACGCCGCGCGTGGCCTCTACGAGAGCGCGGGCTTCGAGCAGGTGGGCCTGCGTCGCGACTACTATGGACCGGGCAACGACGCCCTCATCATGACGGCGCAGCTGCCGCTTGCGATCGATGTCGAGAAGGCCGGCGAGCGTCCCGAGCCTCGTGCGTCCGTGCGCCCCTGGCCCATCGTTGCTGCCGAGCGAAGCGACGAGGCTGCCAAGAAGATCGCCGATGCCGCTCCGTTGGTGCTTGCCGTTGAGAGCAGCTGTGACGAGACGGCCATGGCCGTTATCAACGGCAGGGGAGAAGTGCTTGCTAACGTCGTCGCCACGCAGATTGACTTCCATGCGCGCTTCGGTGGCGTGGTGCCTGAGATCGCCAGCCGCAAGCATACCGAGGCCATCGTGGGCGTCTTCGAGGAGACGCTTGCCCGCGCCGGCGAGCAGCTGGGTGTTGACACGCTTGAGCCTGCCGACCTCGCTGCCGTGGGCGTGACGGCTGGGCCGGGTCTGGTGGGTGCGCTCGTGGTGGGCGTTGCCTTCGCCAAGGGCCTTTGCGCCGCGTCGGGTCTTCCGCTCGTGCCAGTGCATCACCTGGAAGGTCACCTGATGGCCAACCTCTTCGAGACGCCCGACCTTGAGCCTCCCTTCGTGGCCAGCCTCGTGAGCGGCGGCAATACCATGCTCGTGCACGTGCGTGCCTGGGGTGACTACGAGCTGCTTGGCCAGACCATCGACGACGCGGTGGGGGAGGCCTTCGACAAGGTCGCCAAGGCGCTTGGCCTCGGCTATCCGGGTGGTCCCGTTATCAGCAGGCTTGCTGCCGAGGGCAACCCGCGTGCCATCGCCTTCCCACGCGCGATGATGCACAGCCATGACTATCGCTTCTCGCTGAGCGGCCTCAAGACCGCCGTCATCACCTACATCGAGGGTGAGAACAAGGCCGGCCGTCCCATCAACGTGCCCGACCTTGCGGCGAGTTTCCAGGCCGCAGTCATCGACGTGCAGGTGGCTAAGGCGGCCACGGCCGTAGACGAGTGCGAGGTCTCGGACTTCTGCGTGGGTGGCGGCGTTGCGGCCAATCCGGCCCTGCGTGCTGCCTATCAGGAGCGCTTCGACAAGATGGGCGTACGCGTGACGGTGCCGCCCATGGTGGTCTGCGGCGACAATGGTGCCATGATCGCGCTTGTTGCCCTGCGTAACCTGCGCGCGGGCGTGGTCGCGCCGCTGACGCTCGACGCGGCCCCGAATGCCCCGCTGGGAACATGGTCAAGCAGCGAGGCTCCCGTAGCTAGCGACGTCTGGCCCAAGCAACGCCGATAAGAACCTTCCGCGGGCTTAACGGCTCCGCTTGCGGAGCAGTGCGCGATGGCAGTTAACGCGGAGTTTCGTTTGCGTTTATATCGTGCGGAGACGCGCCCCGATAGCGTAGCCTTCAAAATGCGCACGTAACTTTCACGCATTAGGTTGCAAGGGGGACGAGAATGGGTCTCGTCCGGTTGCGGAGCGCGGAAGGGGTCTTTCTAAACCAAGGAGAAGCGAGGAGCCATCATGACTGACCAGCGAAATGCCTTATCCAAACAGAGAACTCATGCTACCCGTCGTGATTTCCTCAAACTCTCAGGTGCCGCCGTTGGCGCTCTGGCGCTGACGGCCTGCGGGCCCGCCCCGGAAGATGCCACGATTGACGAGTCGGGCGAGTCGGACTCCAAGGTGGGGTCTTTTGCCTCTGAAGGCACCCTGCGTGTGGGCATGGAAGCTGCCTACGCTCCCTACAACTGGCAGGCGAGCGAGCAGAGCGAGACGACCATTCCTATCGAGAACGTGAACGGTGGCTACGCTGACGGCTACGACGTGCAGATCGCCAAAGAGATCGCCAAGGGCCTTGGCCTCGAGCCGGTCGCGGTCAAGCTCGAGTGGGACGGCCTCATCGAGGCGCTCGGCCAGGGCAAGATCGACGTTATTATCGCCGGCATGACCGCGACGCCCGAGCGCGAGCAGTCCATCGACTTCACCGACCCCTACTACGTGGGCGTTTATGGCCTCATGGTCCAGAAGGACTCCAAGTACGCCAACGCCACGTCCATTCAGGACTTTGCCGGCGCTGCCGTGCTTGGCCAGAAGGACACCAAGCTTGACGAGGTTATCGACGAGATCAAAGACGTCAACCACCTCTCGCCGGTTCCGACCGTGCCTGACCAGATCTCTAACCTGCTGAGCGGTGCCTGCGACGCCATTACCTTCGACGAGGGCAACATCAACGCCCTTACCGAGGCTCATCCCGAGCTGAAGGGCATCGTCTTTGAGGAGGGCAAGGGCTTCTCCGAGGAGGTGCCCGTTAACATCGGCATTTCCAAGGGCCACGAGGACGTGGTTACGAAGATGAACGAGATCCTCAAGGGCATCACCGACGATGACCGTGAGGAAATCTGGAACGCTGCGGTTAAGCGTCAGCCGGCATAGCGAATCTCTTCATGATGTAATGAGGCGGGGAGGGGGTCCATGCCCCCTCCCCGTTCGGTGCGTCTTGGCGCCGTCCGGGGAGAAGCCCGGTGCTTATCGCCTGGCGTAGCGTGATGGATAGTTTGTTTGACCTGGGAGGATCTGTTGTTGGAACGGTTAGGAAAGATACGCGACTTTATCTGTGAGGACCACCGCTATGTGTTCCTCAGCACGTCGGTGATTGCCTCGCTTGGCCTGTGGTTTTCTATGCAGCCGCGCTCGAGCATGAGCTTTCTGCGTCAGGCGTACGCCCTTGAGGTCGTGCTCTATTGGTACTTGATCGCTTGGCTCGCGATTTCCGCGGCGGCTCTGCTGCTCAAGCTGACGCACTGGAACAACTATGCCGAGACCTCGCCCTTCCGCAAGAAGCCGCTGGTGACGGTTGTTCGCTGGATGAGCTACTTCGCGTGGCTGGCAACCCTTCTGCTCTTTGTTGACCGCGCTGTCATGGGCTTCATCAGCGTGACCTCGGTGGCGCTGCAGCAAGACACGAATCCGTCGGGCTTCCTCAGCTCCATCGTCTATATGGTGGACAAGAGCTACCCGATTATCTGGCAGGGCATCGTCACGACGGTGGGCCTGTCGGTCTTCGGCACGCTCATCGCCTTCGTTCTGGCAACGCTTCTCGTCTTCCTGCGCATTCAGACCGTCGAGCGCTCCGACAACGATGCCGTGCGCTTCTTCAAGACCCTCGGCGTGGGCTTCGCCAAGCTCTACTCGACTGTCGTGCGTGGTACGCCCATGATGGTTCAGGGCATGCTCATCTACTTCACGGGCTTTGGCCTGCTCAAGAACTCGGGTATGACCGTGAGCGAGATTGGCGCCATCTGGTCGACCTTCGTCGCGGGCTTGGTGACCATCTCGCTCAACTCGACGGCCTACATGATGGAGGTGCTGCGCGGCGGTATCGAGGCAGTCGATACCGGTCAGGTCGAGGCCGCTCGCTCTCTGGGCCTCTCGCAGTGGCAGGCCATGCTTAAGGTCGTCTTCCCGCAGGGCGTTAAGAACGCTATCCCCGCGCTTTCAAACGAGCTCATCGTCAACATCAAGGACTCCTCGGTCCTCTCGGTCATTGGCGTGTTCGACCTCATGTTCGCTACCAAGACGGTGGCTGGCATCTACTTCAAGCAGGTCGAGATGTACGCGGTCGCCGCTCTTATCTACCTCTGCCTTACCATGATTGCCAGCTGGCTGCTGGGCAAGTTTGCCAAGCGACTCTCGGTTAATCCCACACCCCTGACGAGCGTCTCTGATATGGACATGACGGTGGGAACCGTTTCTGGCAAAGAGGAGTATTCCCTTGAGGGCCGCAAGCGTGAGAACAAGCGAAAGGCCCGGTACGACAACCCCAAAAGCGAACAGTAGAGGGAGGCGATCATGATGACCAAGACAACTGCAACCGAACCGCTCATCACAGTGAAGGGCCTGCGAAAGTCCTTCGATGACCATCTGGTGCTCAAGGACATCGACCTCTCCGTCTATCCTGGCGAGGTAGTTACCATTATCGGAGCGTCGGGCAGCGGCAAGTCAACGCTGCTGCGCTGCATGAACCTGCTTGAGACGCCCGACAGCGGCGAGATCTGGTTCCACGGCTCCAACCTGGCTGCCGAGCGTGTTGACCTCAACCGTCTGCGCGAGAGCATCGGCATGGTCTTCCAGGGCTTCAACCTCTTCAACAACATGGACGTCCTTGACAACTGCACCTTGGCGCCCGTGACGCTCAAGAAGATGAGCAAGGCGGAGGCCGAGGAGGAGGCTATGCGCAACCTCGACGCCGTTGGGCTGTCGCGCTTTGCCCACGCATCGCCTGCGTCGCTTTCTGGTGGCCAGAAGCAGCGCGTGGCCATCGCTCGTGCCCTGTGCATGAAGCCTGACCTCATGCTCTTTGATGAGCCTACCTCGGCGCTCGACCCCGAGATTGTGGGCGAGGTGCTTAACGTCATGCGCGGCCTTGCCGAGGAGGGCATGACGATGGTCGTGGTCACGCACGAGATGGCCTTCGCCAAGGGCGTATCCGACAAGGTCGTCTTCATGGACCAGGGCGTCATCGCAGAGTCAGGCGCGCCTGCAGACATGTTCTCAAACCCCAAGCTGCCGCGTACGCGCGAGTTCCTGAGCCGTTACCTCGACGACTAAGGGACGAGCAAAGGCTGGCAGGAGTCCCGCTGTTACCTTTGGGAGCCTCCCACTTCTTGCCCGGACATCGCTCCGACGGCAAGGGGTGGGAGGCTCTTCTCCTTTGCAGAATCGTCCGGCGAGCGTGGCTTCGCGCGCACTTCTCCTTTGTCCGCGTATACGGCCGGCCTTCGCGCTACGATAGCTACGAACAACTTAGCCAAAGGAGGAGCCATGCAGGACGGATTCGTCAAGGTAGCGGCCCGTACGCCCGAGGTCAGCGTTGCTGACGTCAGCTTCAACGTGGAGAGCTGCCTACTTCAGATCAAGGAGGCCTGCACTGACGGTGCCAAGGTGGTCGTCTTGCCGGAGCTCTGCCTGACGGGCTATACCTGCGAAGACCTTTTCTGGCAAGATACCTTGCTCGATGCCGCCCAGCGCGGCCTCTATGAGCTTGCCGAGAAGACCGCGCCGCTCGATGCGCTCATCTTTGTGGGCGTGCCTTGGCGCGTGCACGGCAAGCTCTACAACTGCGCCGCGGCCCTGTGCTCGGGCGAGCTGCTTGCCCTTGTGCCCAAGACCTTCATTCCCAACTACAACGAGTTCTACGAGATGCGCCACTTCGCGCCTGCGCCCAATTACGGCGAGTGCGAGATGATCGACGTGGGACAGGAGGACCTCATTCCCTTTGGGGCCAACGTGCTGCTGCACTGCGCCTCAATGCCCGACCTCGTGGTGGCCGTTGAGATTTGCGAAGACCTCTGGACGCCGCGTCCGCCCTCGATCACGCACGCTTTGGCGGGGGCGACCATCATCGTGAACCTCTCGGCCTCCAACGCCATCGTTGGCAAGGCGTCCTATCGTCGCCAGCTGGTCACGGGACAGAGCGGCCGTCTGGTGTGTGGCTATGTCTATGCCAGCTCGGGCTGGGGAGAGTCCACCACCGACGTGGTTTTCGCGGGCCATGACATGGTTGCCGAGAATGGCGTGATGCTCGCTGAGTCCGAGCCCTTTGGTGCGGGCCAGGCAACGAGCGAGATTGACGTCTCATCCATCGTGACGGAGCGCATGCGCATGTCTACCTACCAGGTTGAGCGTGCCGAGCAGGGCAACTCCTACGTGGACGTGTTCTTTGAGCTGGGTCGCGAGAAGACGCGCCTCTCGCGCTTTGTTGACCCCCATCCCTTCGTTCCCGATAGCGACGAGCAGCGCACCGCCCGCTGCGAGGACGTCTTTACCATTCAGGCCTGGGGTTTGGCCAAGCGTCTCGAGCATACCAACTGCTCCTGCGCGGTGGTCGGCGTTTCCGGTGGCCTCGATTCGACGCTCGCCCTCTTGGTTGCCGTGCGCGCGTTTGACCTTCTCGGACTGCCCCGCAAGGGAATCATTGCCGTCACGATGCCCGGCTTTGGCACCACGGAGCGCACGCACGGTAACGCCACGACCCTTTCTGATGCCCTTGGCGTGCAGCTGCGCGAGGTCTCCATCGTGGATGCCGTGCGCCAGCACTTCGCGGACATCGGGCACGACGAGTCTGTTCACGACGTAACTTACGAGAATTGCCAGGCGCGCGAGCGTACGCAGATCATCATGGACATTGCCAACAAGGAGGGCGGCATGGTGATCGGTACGGGCGACCTGTCCGAGCTTGCGCTTGGCTGGGCCACCTACAATGGCGACCACATGTCGATGTACGGCGTGAATGGCGGCGTGCCCAAGACCCTCGTCCGCCATCTCGTGCGCTATGTGGCTGATACCTGCGAGAATGACTGCGAAGCCGACATCCTCTACGACGTGCTTGACACGCCAGTTTCGCCCGAGCTGTTGCCGGCTAACGAGGATGGCACCATCGCCCAGCAGACGGAGGACCTGGTTGGCCCCTATGAGCTGCATGACTTCTTCCTCTATCAGGTGCTGCGCCGCTGCTTCTCGCCGCGCAAGGTCTACCGCCTGGCAACGTATGCCTTTGGTCACCTCTACGATGACGAGACGATCCTGCATTGGCTGCAGGTCTTCTACAAGCGCTTCTTTGCCCAGCAGTTCAAGCGCAGCTG
>CAJOKK010000035.1 GCA_905235165.1 uncultured Atopobiaceae bacterium
TCGCAGCTGGACCGAGAAGCTCATCTTGAGAAGCGCGACTGGCGTCATCTATGCGGTGAGCATCGTTTGCTGCCTTTACCTGGGCATCATTCCCACGGCAATCATCATCACGGCTATGGCCTGGCTCTGCTGCTCGGAGTTCTACCGCATGGTTCGCCGTGCGGGGCGCATGCCCAACGAGATTTGGGGCCTTACGGCAGCAACAGCCTACCCGCTTGCCGCCCTCTTGCCGATCTCTGACGCGACCCTGCTCGTGACGGCCGTGTTTCTCATCGGCTGCTCGGCCTGGTACGTCCTGACACCGCGCGCCAACATCTCAGACGTCGCCGTGACCGCTTTTGGCCCGATCTATACCTCGCTGGCCTTCTCCTGCCTGGTCTACATCCGTGCCTGCGATCCCGGCTTTGACGGCTTCATGCTGACCTTCGGCGTCATGGGTTCCGTCTGGCTGAACGATTCCTTTGCCTACCTCGTTGGCTCGCGCATCGGCAAGAACAAGCTCGCCCCGCGCATCTCGCCCAACAAGTCCGTCGAGGGCCTGTGGGGCGGCATTGCCGCGTCCGTGGGCATCTGGGCCATCATCGGCTTCCTGGGCCTCGAGGGGATCAAGATGCCCTTCGCCCTGGTCACGGGCATTTGCGTCGCCTTCTTCTCCGTCGTGGGAGACCTCTTTGAGTCGCGCATCAAGCGCGGCGTCGGCGTGAAGGACTCCGGCGACATCCTGCCGGGCCACGGTGGCCTGCTCGACCGTTCCGACTCCATGCTCTTTGGTGGCATGGTTGCCTATGTACTGCTCCATTTGGGAGGCATTCTTTGAGTATCTTCTTTCAGACCCCTTCGCAGGTAACGCGGCCATGCCCCATGCGCGTGGCCGTTATTGGCGCTACGGGCTCCATCGGTTCGCAAACCCTGGACGTCTGCCGCAAACATGCCGATAAGCTCCAGGTCACGGCGCTTGCGGCCAACCGGTCCGTGAAGGAGCTCGTCGCTGCCGCGCGCGAGTTCGGCGTGGCCCATGTCGCCATCGGTGACGAGAGCTGCAAGGATGACCCGGCCCTGGCCGAGCTGCCCGAGGGCTGCGAGGTCGGCTTTGGCCCCGAGGCTGTGGCCGAGCTGGCCGCCCTCGACGATAACGACTGCGTGATGAACTCCGTCGTCGGTGCCCTCGGCATCAACGTGGGCTACACCGCCCTGGTTGAGGACAAGGTCCTTCTCTACGCCAACAAGGAGTCCATCGTGGTCGGCGGCGACCTGCTCATGCCGCTTGCCAAGCCGGGCAAGCTCATTCCGGTCGACTCCGAGCACTATGCCATCTTTGACTGCCTGCTGGGCGAGCGCCTGAGCGAGGTCCACTGCCTCTGGCTCACCTGCTCGGGCGGTCCCTTCTATGGCTGGTCGCGCGAGAAGCTTGCCAACGTGACGGCAGCTGACGCGCTAGCCCATCCCACCTGGAACATGGGCTCCAAGATCACGATTGACAGCGCGAGCCTCATGAACAAGGGCCTTGAGGTCCTTGAGGCCAAGCACCTCTTTGAGATTCCCGTCGACCAAGTGCGCGTGCTCGTGCATCGCCAGAGCCGCATCCACTCCATGGTCGAGTTTGCCGACGGCACCATCAAGGCGCAGATCGGCCCCTCTGACATGCGCATTCCCATTCAGGCGGCCTTGAGCTTTCCCGAGCGCTGGGAGACGAGCTCCAAGCGCGAGAACTGGTGTGCCATGGAGCCGCTCACCTTTGGCGAGGCCGACGAGGAGGCCTTCCGTTGCCTGGCCCTCGCCAAGGAGGCGGGACGTCGCGGCGGCACGCTGCCGTGCGCTATGAACGCTGCCAATGAGGTGGCAAACGAGGCATTCCGCAAGGATGCCTGTGGTTTTCTGGATATCGAGCATATCGTCGAGTCCGTCATGGACCAGACGGACGTCCAGCCGGTCGAGTCGCTTGGCCAGCTGGCGGAGGTTGACGCCTTGGCGCGTGAGCGCGCCCGCACCGTGCTCAAGTCGCTGGGGAGGTAACCTGCATGCTCGTTGTTCTTAAGACGCTTTCTGCCGTTTTCTGGGGCCTTCTGGTCCTGTCAGTTCTGGTTTTCATCCATGAGGGTGGCCACTTCCTCTCCGCGCGCATCTTCGGCATGCGCGTGACCGAGTTCTTCCTGGGCCTGCCCTCGCGCTGGCGCATCTCGCGCAAGTCCGATCGCTACGGCACCGAGTTCGGTGCGACGCCCATCCTTCTGGGTGGCTACACGCGCATCTGCGGCATGGATGGCGAGGGAGACGAACTTCTCGCCGACGCGCTTGCCTTTGTGCAGCGCAAGGGCCGCGTCAACATCAGTGAGGTTCGCGAGGAGTTCTCCTGCGACGAGGAGCGAGCCTACGGGCTCATGTCCGCCCTTGCCGACTGGGGCTCCATCCGTCCCTACTACAACCCCGAGCTGGGGGAGTACCCGGGTCAGTCCAACTGGCCCGAGGCCTACGAGACGCTCGCTCGCGATGACCGCTACCTGACGGAGTACGACCGCGACCACGACTTCTCGCGTCCGGGCTCCACGGGTGACGGCGAGCCGCGCGAGATCGACATGAGCCCCGCCGAGTTCTTGGACCAGGAGCGTTCGCACACCTATCTGGGCTGCTCCTTCATTCCGCGCGTGCTCACCCTGCTTGCCGGCCCTGCCGTCAACGTCATCTTCGCGATTCTGGTCGTAAGCCTGACGCTGAGCATCTTTGGCATGACCTATACCGACAACGGCCAGACCACCACCTGGCATCCCGACTTCCTGACGGCCATCCGCTTTGCCTTCTCCTATGCGGCCGCCGTGGCCAAGTTCGCCTCGTCCCTCATCATCCCCACCCACACCATGCAGGTGCTCGAGTCCTCCTCCTCGGTGGTGGGCATCTCGGTCATGGCGAGCGAGGCGGCAGCTACCGGTCCGGTTGACCTCTCCCTGCTTGTGGCGTCGGTCTCCATGTCCCTTGGCTTCATGAACCTGCTGCCCATCCCGCCCCTCGACGGTGGCAAGATCTTGATCGAGATCATCCAGCTCATCATTGGCCGCCCGCTTTCCACGCGCGTCCAGACGATCATGAGCTACGTTGGCATCGCCTTCTTCATCTTCATTTTTGTCGTGGCACTGCGCAACGACATCCTCCGCTTCGTGCTCGGTTAGGACAGGACAATGGCTGAGTCTTTCTACGTCAGTGCGGCCGAGGCGCCGCGCACCCGTACCCGTCAGGTCATGGTGGGAAGCGTCCCCGTGGGAGGTGGCGCACCGCCGTCGGTGCAGTCCATGTGCACCACGCACACCGACGACCCCGCTGCGACCCTCGCGCAGATCGGCCGCTTGGCCGACGCGGGCTGCGAGATCGTGCGCGTGGCCGTGCCCAACGCCGGCGCCTTGGACGGCTTTGCCGAGATCTGCGCCGAGAGTCCGCTTCCGGTGGTAGCCGACATCCACTTCGACTACCAGCTGGCCATCGGTGCGGCCCAGCGCGGGGCAGCGGGCCTGCGCATCAATCCGGGCAACATCGGCTCGCTCGACTACGTCGACGCCGTGATCGACGCGGCAGGGGAGAAGAACATCCCCATCCGCATCGGCGTGAATGCCGGCTCGCTTGATCCCGAGGTGGCCGCGCGCACGGAGCTGACCCTTCCGCAGAAGCTCGTCTGCTCCTGCGAGGCCTTCGTCCGTCACTTCGAGGGTCGCGGCTTCTCCAACGTCGTGCTTTCCACCAAGGCCCACTCGGTGCCGGTGACCATCGAGACCTACCGCATGCTCTCCGCCCAGCTGCCCAGCTATCCCTTGCACGTGGGCGTGACCGAGGCGGGCACGCTTCGCCAGGGCACCGTGAAGAATTGCGCCGCCGTGGGCGCCCTTCTTGCCGACGGCATCGGCGATACCATGCGCCTGTCGCTTACGGCTGACCCGGTGGAGGAGGTCGACGTGGCCTGGGAGCTGCTGTCGGCCCTGGGCCTTCGCCGCCTGCGTCCTGAGCTCGTGAGCTGCCCCACCTGCGGTCGCACGCAGGTGAACCTCATTGGCATGGCCGAGGAGGTCGAGCGTCGTCTGCGCGACGTGCGCGCCCCGATCTCGGTCGCCGTCATGGGCTGCGTGGTGAACGGCCCGGGCGAGGCACGTGACGCCGACATCGGCATCGCCTGCGGCAAGGGCAAGGGCGTGATCTTCGCCTCGGGCGAGCCCATCCGTACCGTGGACGAGAGCCAGCTGGTCGACGAGCTCTTCTCGGAGATCGAGCAGCGCTTCTCGACGCGCTAGTCGCGTCGCTGGGCGGTTCTTCTCAAAGAGAAGCGTCGTCGCAGCGTCTCGACAACAGATTGCTAGAATGCTGTGTGCGAAAAACCGCGCATGCTGAAAGGATTGTGCATGAAGTCGTATATGAGAATGACGAGCGTCTACGCCCCCACGCTGAAGGAGGACCCGGCCGAGGCCGAGCTGGCCAGCCATCGCCTGCTGCTGCGCGCGGGCATGATCCGCAAGACCGCCGCAGGCCTCTATAGCTATCTGCCGCTGGCCTGGCGTTCGCTTCTGAAGATCGAGACCGTCATCCGCGAGGAGATGGAGGCGATCGGCGCCCAGGAGATGCAGGTACCCATGGTCGTGCCGGCCGAGATCTGGCAGGACTCTGGCCGCTGGGACGTCTACGGCCCCGAGCTGCTGCGCCTCAAGGACCGCCACAGCCGCGACTTCGTGGTTGGCCCCACCCACGAGGAGACCTTCGTCGACCTTGTCAAGAACGAGCTCCGCAGCTACAAGCAGCTGCCCGTGACGCTCTACCAGATCCAGGACAAGTTCCGCGACGAGATGCGCCCGCGCTTCGGCCTCATGCGTGGCCGCGAGTTCATCATGAAGGACGCCTACAGCTTTGATGCCACTGTCGAGGGCATGCAGAAGACCTATGAGGAGCAGAAGGCCGCCTATGCGCGCATCTGCGAGCGCTGCGGCCTCAAGGCCCTGCCCGTCGTGGCCGACTCCGGCCAGATCGGCGGCGACACCTCCGTTGAGTATATGGCCCTGGCCGAGGCTGGCGAGGCCTCGCTGGTCTACTGCGACTGCGAGTACGCCGCCGACGTCGAGGCTGCCTGCGTGGGCATCGCCGTCGAGGAAGGCCCCAGCGGCGAGTGCGAGCGCATCGAGACGCCCTGCGAGGGCTCGATCGCCTCGGTTGCCGAGTTCCTGGGCATCTCCGAGCGCGCCTGCCGCAAGAGCTTCGCCATCATCGCCGAGGACGAGACCCCGGTGCTCTGCCTGCTTCCGGGCGACCACGAGCTGAACGACGTCAAGGCCGAGCATGCCTTCGGCCACTACGTCGCCATGGACGAGGAGCAGATGGCCGCCTACGGCCTGGTGAAGGGCTACATGGGCCCGATCGGTGCCGACGAGCGCGTGCGCGTGGTGGCCGACGTCTCCCTCAAGGACTCCGAGAGCTGGCTGGTTGGCGCCAACGAGGCCGGCTACCACATCAAGGGTGCCAAGCCCGGCCGCGACTTCGAGGTTGACGAGTGGCTTGACCTCGCCTCGGCCAATGAGGGCGACCGCTGCCCCCGCTGTGGCCAGCCGCTCAAGGCCGCGCGCGGCATTGAGGTGAGCCAGGTCTTCCAGCTGGGCACCAAGTACTCCGAGGCCATGGGCGCCACCTTCATGGCCGAGGACGGCAGCGAGCAGCCCTTCCAGATGGGTTGCTACGGCATCGGCGTCTCCCGTACGCTGGCCGCCGTCGTCGAGCAGTGCCACGACGAGCAGGGCATCGTCTGGCCTGTCTGCGTGGCTCCCTTCGAGGTCGAGATCGTGCCGCTCGAGACTGCCGACGACCTCGTCTGGCCGGCTGCCGAGCGCATCGCGACTGAGCTCGTGGCTGCGGGCGTGGAGGTCGTGGTGGACGACCGTAAGGAGCGCGCGGGCGTGAAGTTCGCCGACGCTGACCTCATGGGCTTCCCTTATCAGGTCGTCTGCGGCAAGCGCGCCGTGAAGAACGGTAACGTCGAGGTGAAGGACCGCGCGACCGGCGAGCGCATCGAGGTTGCCCTCGACGAGGTCGTGGCCTACCTGACCGAGAAGGTTGTCTCCGAGCGCAGGTAGCCTTCGTATGTGAGCGTATGGCGGCCCTTTCGTCCCCTCTGGGCGGAAGGGCCGTTTTTCTTAGGAGGAAGCAGATGACGACTCGAGCCAGCGCACTTGTCTTCGACATCGACGACACCCTCTACGACCTCGCGGGTCCGTATCGCGCGGCTTATTCGGAGCTCTTCGCCGGCCGTTGGGACCTTCCCGTGGACGAGCTCTTCTTGATGAGCCGCGTTCATTCCGACGAGGCCCTGGATCTGCTGATGGCGGGCAAGATCTCAGCCGAGGACCACAAGGCCTTGCGCGCCCAGTGGACCTTTGCCGACTGGGGCGTGGAGCTGAGCCGTGAGGAGGCCCTGGCCTTCCAGGCAGCCTATGCGCAAGCGCAGGAGCGGATCGAGCCCTATCCCGAGGCGGTCGAGGCGCTTAGGGTCGTACGCGAGGCGGGGATTCCCCTGGGCGTCATCTCGAATGGCGACGGTGCCCATCAACGACACAAGCTTGCCCTGCTCGGCCTTGATGCGTTTGTAGGGGAGAAGAACGTCGTCGTTTCGGGCGAGTGTGGTGCCAACAAGCCCTCGCCGGTGCCTTTCCGTGAGATGGAACGTCGTCTGGGCGTCTCAGAGGGCGATATTTGGTACGTGGGCGACACATATGAGACTGACATCATTGGGGCCAAGCAAGCCGGCTGGAAGGCCCTCTGGGTGGACGTGCGCGGTCGCGAGGTCCCCGACGTCCCCGAGCGCCCCGATATGGTGGTTCACAATCCCGCTGAAATGCTCCAAGCCATCGAGTCTCTGATTCCCTCTACCAAAAAGTGACATTCCGGGCCGTTTTTTGTCACAAATTGGTAGGGGCCCATAGTTAGCTGTGACGAGATCGGTTGCTACAGCCAATCTGTGACAAAAAACGCCCCGGAATGTCACTTTTTGGTAGAGGGAGCCCGGGCACCCAACTAACCCACGTGCTAGCCGTTCTTCTCGCCAGCCTTCTCCACCTTCGTGAAGGCCCAGGGCGTCAGGAAGACGACGGCGAATATGGTGAAGAAGGCCTTGCAGAACTCGAAGGCGGCCTCTCCGAACAGGTGCTCGACGGGAATCGGCAGAAGGCTGTGGAATAAGAGCGTCAAGACGATACCGATAATGACGCGGATAACTCCCTGCTTGAGGTCACAGCCTGTCTTGAAGCCGACGAGACGGCGCTCGGCCAGCCAAGAGGCGAAGCAACCGAGGAAGTAGCCGCATGCCTGGAAGGAGTCGTTGATGAGCTCGCTAACGGTGACGCCGTCAGGCATTTCGGCAGGAAGCTCGGGATAGGGCTTGAAGGCGATGTAGGCCAGGCCAAGCAAGCCGAAGGCAATCGCGGCGGCCGTAAGCTTCGCGTCTCGTCCCTCCTCTTCCTCAACCCAGCTCACCACTCGCTCGGCGAGCAGGACCACGAGGAATGAGACGACCAATGAAACAACGACGTCCTGCGGGGTGTGGACGCCGAGGAAGTTGCGCGAGAAGGCAACAAGCAGCACGAGGATGGCCGCTAACGGCACGGTCCAACGGCTCTTGTCGCGATAGGCCCAACCGATGGTGCCCACAATTGAAGTTGCCGCCTGGACATGTCCGCTCGGAAAGCTGTATCCGGTCGCCGTGAGCTTGGCATCGCCGTAAGGTTCGATACGCGCGTCGCGTACCCAGGGGCGAAGGGTGCAGAAGGTCGTCTTTAGGAGCTCGTTGACGAGGACGCCGATGCTGAAGGAGAAGAGTACGACCGTTGCCCGCCTCTTGTCGATGCACCAGAAGAGGATGCAGGGAATGATGATGAAGAGGGGGCTCACGACGAGGTCGGACATCAACTTGAGAAAGATTGCCACGCCTTCGGGAAGCGAGTTGCGCAGCTCTTGCAGGAACAGCAAGTAGTTCAAGTCCATGGCCTCTCCGTTCTGTCGTCGTTGCATGAGCGCGAACCGCGGTGGTAGAACGCACAAGAAAAAGGCCGTCAAACTCTAGGAGAATGACGGCCTTGCTGGCTTATGGTGGGCCCAGAGGGATTCGAACCCCCAACCCAGGGATTATGAGTCCCCTGCGCTAACCGTTGCGCCATAGGCCCTGAATGCAGTGGCTACCATAGCACGAAATCGCCTTTTTGGTAAAGGCTCGCAAAGACGTGGAAACCAGCCTTGGAGTTTGCTGGTGCATGCTTGTCGCCCTTCTCGAAAGGACGGGCCTCGACGAGCTATGCGCGCTCGGTCTTAGAGCAGGTGAGCCACAGGGCATACGCTGCCTCAGCGACCAACAGGACGGTGAAGATCGCGATCTGCGTCGTTGAGGCCGTCGTTGCCGGGTTCAGGTAGAGATGGTTGGTGAAGTCCGTCAAGAAGTGCGCAACGATCAGCTGCGTGAGGCTACCGTTCTTAAGGTAGATCGCTCCAAAGACCAGGCCAATCACAAGGGCGTAGCCCACCTGCAGGGCAACGGTTGCAAGGTCTTCTGCCTCCAACACATTGGTGGCATGGATGAGCGAGAAGAAGACCGACGAAATCAGAAGGCTGCTGAGGTTGCTGTGCTGAGCCGCCTTGAGGTTGGAGATAAAGACCCCTCGGAACAAGACCTCCTCAAAGATGGCCGGAGCTGCCGCGACGATGAGGGCCTCGAGGTAGTAGGACGTTCCACCAAGCTGCGCTCCCGAGCTGAGGTTGTAGAAGAGATTCCAAATCGGGAAGAGCAAGGCGGGTGCTAGGTAGGTAAGTCCGCTGGTGGGGGAGCCCTGCGCGAGAATTCGCCTGAAGATGAGGATCAGGACAATGCCGACAAAGACCCTTGCAAGCGAGATGCTGAGGCTTGGATGCAGGCCAATTGCGGAGCCGACACCGGCGAAGATTCCAGCTACGAGAAAAGACAGGAAGACGAGAATGAACTCAAAGAGGATGGGGCGTTTTTCTCCAAAGGAAAACATGGGGCACCTTTCTCGTGCTCGAAGATTGGCATGTTATAGGACTGAACTGAGATTGTAGGTGATGTACCCATTTCTTTGTCTTCGTAGACCTCGTTAAGCCAAGCGCAATCTCGAGATAAAAAAAGATGCCCTCAAATGAGGGCATCGGAAAGGTTGGTGGAGAATAGGGGGATCGAACCCCTGACCTCATGACTGCCAGTCATGCGCTCTCCCATCTGAGCTAATTCCCCGAAGGTAGTGCAAAAACTCAAAATAAAAGATGCTCTTTTGAAAGAGCATCGGGAATGTTGGTGGAGAATAGGGGGATCGAACCCCTGACCTCATGACTGCCAGTCATGCGCTCTCCCATCTGAGCTAATTCCCCGTGGGTTGGTGCGAGAACAAATATAGCAGACCGAAAATCTCGGTCAAGAACTTTTTTTGCTCGCTACACTAATCTGTGAAGGTACGTTCACAACTCGATTGGATGATTATGAACAAACTAGAGAAGGAACTGAAGATCTCCTGCATCGCTTGCCTGTTCGTCGGTTTGGCGGTGCTTATCGTCGGTATCGTGGCCGGTGTGAAGGATGGCTACGACCTTGATGCCATCTCCACAATTTTCTGTGGACTCGGTGCCACCCCCGCGGGCGTGCAGGCGGCCCGCCTTGCCAATGTGCCCTCGAATTCGACGAAGGTTCGCGCGATGGCAATTGTCGTGCTTATCGCGAGCGCTATCTTTGCTGTGGTTGCCTTTAAGGGTGGCGATCCCTCGGTGGCCCAACTCGTTGCCCTGGGAGTCATGATCTTGGTGGCTTTGATCATGCTTGTATTTGCCCATCGTCAGGTCAAGGTTCTGGAGAAGGTCTAAGCGACCGTGAGGCTTTTGGTAGAGGCGCGGTCTGCAAGCTGCACGTCGCGAAATCTGATCTTCCAAAATTTCTCACCCACGCCGGGCAAAAGTCTGCTACTATAGCTCCGCACGGGCGATTGGCTCAGGGGTAGAGCACATCCTTCACACGGATGGGGTCGCTGGTTCGAATCCAGCATCGCCCACCATAGAACTTGTTAAGGCCAGGACTTGATGTCCTGGCCTTTTTTGTTCAACGTGATCTGGACTCTGGATGCCACGAACTGTTGCCTGAGCCCGAGCCCGCACACGAGCACGAGCCCGAACTCGAGCACCAAAATGTGACAAAACAAGCCCCGAGATGTCAGGAATTGTTACGGACGTAACAAAACCTGACATAAATGACCCTCCAAATGTCAGGAAATGTTACCCCAGTAACAAAACCCGACAAAAACGGCCCTCCAAATGTCAGGAAATGTTACGGGCGTAACAAAACCTGACAAGAACGCCCCTCCAAATGTCAGGAAATGTTACGGGCGTAACAAAACCCGACAAGAACGGCCCTCCAGATGTCAGGAAATGTTACGGGCGTAACAAAACCCGACAAGAACGGCCACAAGATCAT
>CAJOKK010000036.1 GCA_905235165.1 uncultured Atopobiaceae bacterium
GGCGGCAAGGGCGGCTCCGACTTCGACCCCAAGGGCAAGTCCAACAACGAGATCATGCACTTCTGCCAGTCCTTCATGACCGAGCTCTGCAAGTACATCGGCCCCGACACCGACGTCCCCGCCGGCGACCTGGGCGTTGGCGGCCGTGAGATCGGCTACATGTTCGGCCAGTACAAGCGCATCCGCAACGAGTTCACCGGCGTCCTCACCGGCAAGGGCCTCAACTTCGGCGGCTCGCTTACCCGTACCGAGGCCACCGGCTACGGCCTGATCTACTTCGTGCAGAACCTGCTCGAGGATCACGGTGACTCCTTCGAGGGCAAGACCGTCGTCGTCCACGGCTCCGGCAACGTCGCCATCTACGCCGTGCAGAAGGCCCAGGAGCTCGGTGCCAAGGTCGTTGCCTGCTCCGACACCAAGGGCTGGGTCTACGACGCCGAGGGCCTCTCCGTCGAGGCCATGGAGGCTATCTACAACGCCAAGCGTTCCGGCAACGACAAGGGCGTCAGCCTCGCTCAGTACACCGACTACCGTCCGAACGCCGAGTTCCACGCCGAGGACGGCCGTGGCGTCTGGGGCGTTCCCTGCGACATCGCGCTTCCCTGCGCCCGTGAGAACACGCTGCTGCTCGAGGATGCCGAGAAGCTCGTCGCCAACGGCGTGAAGGTCGTCGGCGAGGGCGCCAACATGCCCACCACGACTGAGGCCACCGAGTACCTCATCGAGAAGGGCGTCGCCTTCTGCCCCGGCAAGGCTGCCAACGCTGGTGGCGTCGCCGTCTCCGGCCTCGAGATGAGCCAGAACGCCGGCCACATCTCCTGGACCTTCGAGGAGGTCGACGAGAAGCTCAAGGGCATCATGGCCTCCATCTACCGTTCTTCCGCCGACGCCGCCAAGGAGTTCGGCCATGAGGGCAACCTCGTCTTCGGCGCCAACATCGCCGGCTTCCTCAAGGTCGCCGACGCCATGATGGCCCAGGGCATCGTGTAAGTTCGCACGCTTTTAGCGATGTTTCGACCGCCCGCCCGTACAGCCGAGAGGCTTTACGGGCGGGTGTCTTTTTCTCGGTGGTGGGGGAGTGCTACCCTCTTACTTGCTTGGGCGACGCAATGCCCTTTCCAACACGTACGGTTTCGGCGGATGCCTATAAGAAGGGATGGCCGCTATGAGGCGACTTTCTGTCTTGCTGCTTTCGGGTGCCTTGGTACTGACGATTTCTCTGCTGGCCTGCTCCCGTGAGGACAAAGCCCAAGCCGACGCTTCGGCCGACGCTCCCGCCGAACAGCAAGAAGAGAAGGAGTGGGCCGTACAGACGGAGTCGGTTCCCTCACTTACCGATGCACAGGCGGAGGTTTTCTCCAAGGCAACCGGCTTTGATGACGGCGTCTACAATCCAGTATGCGTTGTCGCCACGCAGGTGGTGTCTGGCACCAACCACGCCTTCCTCTGCACGGGCGGAGGCGCGGACGGGGTCGTGGACGGTTGGTACTTCGTCGTTATCTACGAGGACCTGAATGGCGGCGCGTCGGTTTCGCATATCGAGAAGATCGACCCCAACAACTTGGAGACCATCAACAATAGCGAGAGCGGCAACTTCGTTGGTGGCTGGCGCGTCGATCCTGGCGCGACAACGATCGTTCCCGAGCAGGCCTTGGAAGCTTTCAAGAAGGCGCTCTCCTCCCAAAACGAGCGAGATCTGACCCCCATTGCCACGCTGGCCACAAAAGACGGTCTTTCTCAGCATTACGCGGTCCTGTGTAGCCAGAACGACAACTCCCTCATCGTCGTTGACGTCCTTCTCAGGGAAGACGGGAGCGCGGTCTTCTCGAGCTTCTCTCGACTGAGCCTCTATTCCTACGTGACGGCTGCCTAACCCCCAATGTGCGGGCCGTCTCGTGTCCAGCGCGTGGGGTAAGATGACTGAGAACGTTATGGCATCTCTCGAGCTGCGTACCGTCCCTGCCGTTTCGTGCGTTCACGCTTTTGTTCTGCCTGTTCAGCTGGATTGCCAGAGCATGATTGTGGTGAGCTTGTATCCGCCTTTTCGTGCTTGACGCAATCCTTCGTGGAGCATTACTTTTAAGGTTACGTTCTATTACTATTCGTGGTTTTGACGTTGGATAGGGCATCTGCATCGGGAGGTTTTGCCATGGCCGTTGCTGGTGAGGCTGGGAGCGCCAAGGGGTTTGTCGAGAACAACCCCCAGGCAGGTGACGAGAGGGTCAACATCAGGTTGGCGACGATCGTTGTCGACAATCCCGTGTATACGGGTGAGCCGGTTCAGCCAAAGGTTACGGTTTCCTTTGGTGGCAAGACCTTGGTCCCCGGAACGGACTACGACCTCGCCTACGCCCACAATGTCGGCCCGGGCATGGCCTTTGTCTCCATAACGGGCAAGGGTGCGTATGCCGACGCGACGGCTGTTCCCTTCTCGATTACTAAGCCCATCACGGTGGCCGCGGTCGTTGCGGTTCCAAAGCAGCAGTGGGTCGGCCTTCCCGTCACGCCGGGAGTCACGGTGGTCGAGGGCGCGCAGGTGCTCACCGAAGGAAGTGACTACCTGCTTTCCTATAAAGATAACGTTGATCCTGGCACGGCCGCAGTCATCATTACGGGCACGGGTGCCTATTCCGGTGCCATGTTGACGACCTTCACGATCGAGAAGTCCATTAGCCAGGTTTCCCTTGCGCCGATTGAGCCTCAGGCCTGGACGGGAAAGGCCGTCACGCCTGAGGTCGTGCTTGTCGACAAGGGTGGCGCCCTCGTTCCAGACGTTGACTACACCCTGAGCTATGCCAACAACGTTGCTTCCGGAAACGCCGAGGTCACCATTGAGGGCAAAGGCATCTATACCGGCAAGACCACGGCTACCTTCGTCATCTGCAAGGATATCTCCGCTGCTTCGATCGCGCCCATTACCGCGCAAAGCTGGACCGGCCGTCCCCTCACGCCTGTCGTGAAGGTTGCGGATGGTCCGACTACGCTTCTTGCTGACGTCGACTACACCCTGTCTTATGCAGAAAACGTCGAGCCAGGCAGGGCGACGGTGCTCGTAACGGGTACCGGGAAGTACGCGGGCAGCTGCTCGGCCACCTTCGCCATCGTCAAGGACCTTGCGAAGGTTACGGTGGCCCCCATTCCCGCGCAGGCGTGGACGGGCAAGGCCGTCATGCCCAAGCTGGCCGTTACCGATGGTACCCGCACCCTCAAGGAGGGCGGCGACTTTAGCGTGGCCTTCGAGAACAACGTCGACTCCGGCACGGCTAAGGCTACGCTTCGGGGGATTGGCGACTACTCGGGAAGCACGAGCGCGAACTTCACCATCTGCAAAGACCTCTCGCTGGTCAGCGTAGATAAGCTTGCCGACCAGCGCTGGACGGGCCTTGCCATCAAGCCTGAGGTCAGCGTCAAGGACGGCGCTGCCACGCTTGCCGAGGGAAGGGACTACACCCTCTCCTACGGCGGCAACGTCAACCCCGGAGAGGGCAAGGTCGTCCTCCAGGGCATCGGTCGCTATGCGGGCACGAAGGAGCTGTCCTTCTCCATCATCAAGGACCTCTCAACCCTGAGCCTCTCGCCCATCTCCCTTCAGGAATGGACGGGAGAGGGTGTCGAGCCAAAGCCGATGCTGATGGACGGCGGCACGTCGCTCGTGGAGGGGCGCGACTACACCTTGAGCTACGCCAACAACGTCGAGCCCGGAACGGCAACGGTCGTTGCCACGGGCAAGGGCTTTTACCTGGGCACCCTGAGCGCGACCTTCACGATTGGGGAGAAGAGCGGCCAGTGGGGCAAGGAGGACGGCAAGTGGACCTTCCGTTACCGTGACGGGAGCCACCTGGTGTCGTCGTTCATCGACGAGGGTGGCGCACGCTACTACTTCGACGAGAACGGCCAGATGGCCACGGGCTGGAAGAAGATCAACTCTTCCTGGTACTTCTTCCGCTCTGACGGCAAGATGGGTGCCAAAGACTGGGTCGAGTCGGAAGGCAAGCGCTTCTACCTTGGCAAGGACGGCAAAGTTGCCACGAACCAGTGGGTGCAGTACGAGGGTGCCTGGTACTGGTTTGACGCGACGGGCACCATGGCCACCGGCTGGAGCCAGATCAAGGGCCGCTGGTTCTTCTTCGAGGACTCGGGCACCATGGCCACCGGCTGGAAGGAAGTTAACGGTAATCGCTTCTTCCTTCAGCCCCAGGAGGGTGACGACCTAGGCGTCATGCTGGTTGATACCTGGATCGACGAAGGCGGAAACAAGTATTACGTGGGCGAGACGGGCACCATGGTGCTTGGCTGGAAGCGAATTGCCGGCAAGTGGTACTACTTCGACTCCGAGGGCGTCATGGTCACCAACAGGTGGGTCGGTAACTACTGGCTCGGGCCCGAGGGACATATGCTCACGAACCAGTGGGTTGACGACTGCAAGTACTACGTGGGCGAAGACGGCGCGTGGAAGCCGAGCGCCGTCGATCCCTCCTAGCGCTTGCCCGGGCCTGTTTTTCTCAAAGACCTTCGCAACTCATGTGGAATGACCTTCCTCCCTATATCCTTGCAGGTCAGCTTTTGCTATCATGCTTTGGTTGTGACTAGGCGGGCGTGGTGGAACTGGCAGACACGCTGGATTTAGGTTCCAGTGGGGCAACCCGTGAAGGTTCGAGTCCTTTCGCCCGCACCAGTCACCGCTTCACAAACGCACGGAGCGCGGCTGCTGCCGCCAGCCGCGCACGAGAACACTGGAGGAACGTTGAATACCACCGTTACTAGCGAGAAGACCGACGACAACAAGGTCGTCGCCACCATCGTCGTTGCCGCTGAGGACGTTAACAAGGCTGTTGCCAAGACCTACAAGGACATCGCCCGTCGCTACAACTTCCAGGGCTTCCGTCGCGGCAAGGCTCCTCGTCCCGTCGTCGACGGCCTAATTGGCAAGGACGCCGTTCTTGCCCAGGCAACCGAGGAGATCCTCAACGAGGTTCAGCCCAAGGTTCTCGACGAGCTCGACCTCGTTGCCATCGAGCAGCCCAGCTTTGGCGACGATCCCGAGATCGTTGAGGAGGGCAAGGACTACCAGGTCGTCATGACCGTCACGGTTATGCCCGAGCTCGAGCTCGAGAACTACGACGCTCCCTCCATCAACATGCCTCCCAAGGAGGTCACCGATGCTGAGATCGACCTGCAGATCGATCAGCTCCTCAGCTACCAGACCACCTATGAGGACGAGGACACCGACCGTGCCTGCGAGGCTGGCGACGTCGTCTCCGTTGACATCATCGACAAGGAGGGTGCTTCTCACCTGGCCGGCGAGGGTCGTACCTTCGCCCTCAACACCAACGGTGGCCTGAACGACGACCTCGTGAACGGCATCGTGGGCATGAAGCCCGGCGAGACCAAGGAGATCACCTGGACCGTCTCGCACGAGCATGACGGCGAGAAGGTCGAGCACACCTTCTCCGTTGAGGTCAAGCTCAACGCCATCAAGAAGGCCGTTACCCCCGAGCTTACCGAGGAGTTCGTCAAGAACAGCTTTGGCTTCGACAAGATCGAGGAGCTTCGCGATGCCATCAAGGAGGAGCTCGCCCAGGACAAGGAGCTGAGCCTTCCGCGCCTCAAGGAGGATCGTGTCGTCGAGGCCATGGGCGAGAAGCTCATTCTCGACGAGGTTCCCGAGGCCTACCTCAACCAGGTCATGAACGAGCTCGCCGGCGAGTTCCTGCAGCAGCTTCAGGGCCGCGGCATGACGCTTGACGGCTACCTTGCCGCCTCTGGCACCAAGATGGAGCAGTTCATGGAGGACCTCCGTCACCAGGCCAACGACCGCGCCCGTCAGTCGCTCATGCTCGACTCGCTCGTCAAGCAGCTGGGCATCACCGCTGGCGAGGAGGACATCCTGGCCGAGATCGAGAAGGCCGGCGTCAAGGACGCTAAGGACTTGCTCGAGCAGCTGAGGGGCGAGGGCCGTCTCCCGGGCATCCGTGAGGCCATCCGTCGTTCCAAGGCCGTCGACTGGCTGATCGAGAACGCCAACGTCACCGAGGTTGACGAGATTGCCGAGCGCCGCGCTGCCGAGGCAAGCGAGGACGCCGAGTAGGACAGATACCTCTCGTACGTTACACGCATGCCCCGGGTGCGCGAGCGCCTGGGGCATGTCTTACAGAGGAGGATGAACCATGCATACCCCTAGTAACATCCCGCTGATTCCGTATGTTGTCGAGCAGACGCCGCGTGGCGAGCGCAGCTACGATATCTACTCTCGCCTGCTGAACGACCGCATCGTCTTTATCGGTGAGCCTATCACCCGCGAGAGCGCGAACCTCGTTATCGCTCAGCTCCTGCACCTCGAGGCGCAGGATCCCGACAAGGACATCTCGCTCTATATCGATTCGCCGGGCGGCGAGGTCTACGCTGGCTTGGGCATCCTCGATACCATGAACTTCATCAAGCCCGAGGTTTCGACCATTTGCGTCGGTATGGCTGCCTCCATGGCCGCGGTGCTTCTCGCCTGCGGTGCCAAGGGCAAGCGCATGTGCCTCCCCAACTCGATGGTCCTGATCCATCAGCCGTCGAGTGGCGTCGAGGGACAGCAGACCGACATCCAGATCGTGGCTGACGAGACCAAGTACATCCGTGAGCACCTCAACAACATTCTGGCTGAGGCCACGGGTCAGCCCATCGAGAAGATCAATGCCGATACCGAGCGCGATAACTACCTGCGTGCGCAGGAGGCGTTTGAGTACGGCTTGGTTGACCGCGTGATCAGCTCGCGCGCCGACCAGACTGACGACGAGGAGTAGCACCCAATGGCGCAAGACGAGTCCCATCTGCATTGCTCCTTTTGCGGCAAGCCCCGTAGCCAGGTCGAGAAGCTCATTCGCTCCCCGCATGGCGTCTATATCTGCGACGAGTGCATCGAGGCGTGCAGCCAGATCATCTCGGAGTCGCAGGATGGCGCTTTGACGGACGAGATGGAGCAGGTCGAGCCGGTTCTGACCGAGCTTCCCACCCCGCACCAGATCTACGACGAGCTCTCGCAGTACGTCATGGGCCAGGAGTCGGCCAAGCGTGCCATGAGCGTGGCGGTCTACAACCACTATCGCCGCATCCTCACCGGCAACGACCAGGTGGGGGAGGACGAGGAAGAGGTCGAGATCGCCAAGAGCAACATCTTGCTGCTGGGCCCCACGGGCACCGGCAAGACCCTGCTTGCCCAGACGCTCGCGCGCTTCCTCGAGGTGCCCTTCGCCATCGCCGACGCCACCACCCTCACCGAGGCGGGCTACGTGGGCGAGGACGTGGAGAACATCCTGCTCAAGCTCATCACCGCGGCTGACGGCGACGTCAAGCGCGCCGAGGTGGGCATCGTCTATGTGGACGAGATCGACAAGATCGCCCGCAAGGCCGAGAACCTCTCCATCACGCGCGACGTGTCGGGCGAGGGCGTGCAGCAGGCCCTGCTCAAGATCCTGGAAGGTACGGAGGCGAGCGTTCCCCCACAGGGCGGCCGCAAGCATCCGCAGCAGGAGCTTATCCACATCGACACGACGAACATCCTCTTCATCTGCGGTGGCGCCTTCGTCGGTCTGGACAAGATCATTGCAGATCGCATAGGCAAAAAGGGTGTGGGCTTCAACGGCACGCTCGCCAAGAAGCTTGAGGACGACCAAGACTACCTCATGGAGCAGGTCATGCCTCAGGACCTGCATAACTTTGGCATGATCCCCGAGCTTCTGGGCCGTATCCCCGTCATCACTTCCACCAAGGAGCTGACGGAGGACGACCTGGTTGACATCCTCACCAAGCCCAAGAACGCGCTCGCCAAGCAGTACACCCGCATGCTCGAGCTTGAGGGCGTGCGCCTGGAGTTTGAGCCAGAAGCGTTGAGGGAGATCGCTCATCAGGCGATCGAGCGTGGCACCGGCGCACGTGGCCTTCGTGCCATTTGCGAGCAGACCCTGCAGCAGGTTATGTTTGACATCCCGAGCGACATGGAGGTTACCGGCGTTGTGGTAACCAAGGAGAGCGTGGGCGGCGCAGCTTCCCCGGTGCTGCTGCGAGAGGGAGCGGCGAAGCATCGCCAGTAGCTGATCTTCTCGTCAAATGACAGTAAGTCGGGCCCCATTTCCCGCGCGTTGGGCGTGCGGAGATGGGGCCCGATGCCATCTTGCACTATCATGGGTGCCTACATTCACCCGTCGACCCTGAAAGGGAAGGTGTCTGCATGGCTGAAGAAGAGAAGCGCAAGGTGAAGCGTGTTTTTATCGATGCCGAAAGTGGCAAGCAGATCTCTGAGCAGACCGTAGTGACCGACGCCAAGGATGTTGCGACCGAGGTTAAGGTCAATCGCGTTGAGGCGAGCGGAGACCCTGGCAACCGTCGTGGCTTTGCCGTTCTGCTGTGGGTTCTTGCCATCATCTTCGAGGCCTTGGCTGCCCTGAGCGTTATGCAGTCGAGCCCCCTGTATGGGCGCCTGCCACTCTTTGACCCCATCGTGTGGATGTGCGTCTTTCTCGTGCTTGACTTCGTTTGCGTTGTTGCAGCGGGTCAGCTCTGGAAGCAGGCGAACCACATCGATCCGCCTTCCGAGAAGAACAAGTTCGAGTTCTTCCTCAAGTCGCAGCTCGGTGCCATTCTCTCCATCGTAGCCTTCTTGCCCTTCATCATCCTGACCCTGCTTGACGAGGATGCCGACAAGCAGACGAAGACCGTTGCCACGGTGGTTGCCGCAATTGCGCTTGCGGTGAGCGTGGGTGCCTCGGCCGACTTCAACCCAGTTTCCTCTGAGGACCTGCAGGAGATGGAGGCGAACGCCATCGAGCTGGGCGACGGTACCGTCTACTGGACCAAGTCTGGCTCGGTCTATCACCTGAATCCCAGCTGTGGCTACATCATCAACTCCGATACGGTCTTTGCCGGCGACGCTGCGGCCGCTTACGAGAAGGGCCTCACGCGCCCCTGCAAGCGCTGCGCGGTTGCCTCGGGTGACGAGACGCTCAAGAAGCTCTCCGAGGCTGGCAGCGTGACGACCGAGCCTTCGGCGAAGGAAGACGCGGCCAAGGACGAGGCTTCGAGCAAGGATGACGCTGCGAGCAAGGACGAGGCCGCAGCTGACACGACCGACGACTCGGTTGACGACGCAGCGTAAGCACCAACGTTTCAGTGGGGGAGACTTGCTCCCATACGATAGGAGGAAAGCCCTGTGAGTCTGATTGTTTTTATCATCGTGCTTGCGGTTGTCGTTAACCTCATCACTAACGCGCAAGCCAACAACACTCAGAAAGGCGGAACCGTGAGTGATACGTATCAGGGTTGGTTCTACGTCATCCAGCAGCAGCATGTGGGCGTGATCGAGCGCTTGGGTCGCTTTCAGTCGGTCGTGGGGCCGGGCTTTCACGTGCGCATGCCCTTCATCGACCGCGTGCGCGACGTGAGCCTCATGACGGAGGACGAGCACATCACCTTCGACGCCAAGACCGAGGACAACGTGACCATCGAGCTTGACGTCTCGGTGCAGTACCACGTTGACTACGCGCAACCTACCGAGGGTGCGTCGGGCATCTATAAGAGCCTCTACACGCTGACTGATCCCGTGACGCAGATGAAGGACTACTTTGCCGACGCCCTGCGCTCGCAGGTTCCGAGCCGCAAGCTCGACGAGGTCTTTACCGAGAAGGACGCCATCGCGCGCGCCATTGACGAGGTGGTCTCGGAGAAGATGCTCGAGTTTGGCTACGTGATCGTGACCACGCTCATTACCTCCATCAAGCTTCCGCCCGACGTACAGCAGTCCATGAACCGCATCATTGCCTCTAAGAACGACCTCGAGTCTGCCAAGAACGAGGCGGAGGCCGATCGCCAGAAGACCGTCATCTCCGCGCAGGCCAAGGCGGAGGCCATGGAGGCCGAGGGTCGCGGCATCGCAAACCAGCGCGTAGCCATCGCCCAGGGCATCCGTGAATCCCTTGATGTCATCCAGGGATCCGAGCTCAGCTCTGACGATGCGAACCGTCTTTTCGAGTTCACTCAGTACATCGACATGATGCAGAGCTTTGCCCAGCAGGGTAACTCGACGGTGGTGCTGCCGTCCGAGTTCTCGCAGGCCTCGCCGGTCCTGCGCGATTTGCTCGTCTCCGATGCTACGGGGAAGGCCAAGTAGGGCAGAGCAAGAGTGACGGGGTCGAGTGCTTTGACACGTCCCCTTTGACATAGCTATTTCTGAGAAGGTCAGCCTACGGGCTGGCCTTTTCTCGTAGCGTGACGTTGCATGACGGGAGGGTGTCACAATCAAGATGTCAGTAAATGTTGCTGGGGCAACAAACCCTGACAAAAACGACCCCCAAGATGTCAGTAAATGTTACGGGCGTAACAAAACCTGACAAAAACAGCCCTCCAAATGTCAGGAAATGTTACGGGCGTAACAAACCCTGACAAAAACAGCCCTCCAAATGTCAGGAAATGTTACGGAGGAAATGTTACGGGCGTAACAAACCCTGACAAAAACAGCCCTCCAAATGTCAGGAAATGTTACGGACGTAACAAAACCTGACAAGATCATCCTTCGCTGTGCCGCATAGTTTCCGGCTGTTACCTTCTGATTCCCTAACAATCTTGCTGAAATGGCGCACCGAATGGACGGTTGCTACGTTGTAGTAAGTAGAGGGAGGTGACACGGCTTGTCGACAAGCGGAGAGAAGAACTTGAGCCCAGACCGGGCGCGTGAGATTGCTGAGGAGTGCTACGGCGAGGTGCTGGCTTACTGCAGACGCCATGCACCCGCAGGTCACGAACCGGCTGACCTCGCGCAAGAGACTTTCCTGCGTTTCGTGCGTGCCAGGGGCTACGCCGACCGCGGCAGGCCCATCGCCTACCTCATGCGCATAGCGAGAAGCGTGTGCGTTGACGCTAGCCGAAGCAAGCGCCTAGAGACGGTGACCCTGGACTTTGACCTTGCCGACCAGGCTCGTAGCGAGCGAGAGCTGGAGCTGGACGCTGCGCTTTCAAAGCTGCCGGAACAGCTGCGCGAAGCCGTGGAATTGCGGTATGGATCGGAGCTTCGCATGGGCGAAGTGGCCCAGGCACTCGGCATTAGCCGTTTCTCCGCGCGAAGGCGCATCAACACTGCGTTGAGGATGCTGGAGAAGGAACTGGGGGAGGGTGAACGAGATGCGTGAGCAAGAGCGAGTGAGCCTTGAGGTGGACCTGTCGCGGCATTACGCTGCCCAGCGTGGGCTGGGCGAGCGGCAGGCAGCTGCCAGCATCGCACGAGCTATGCTCGACGAGGACGCGCGGATGTGTCGCGTCGTGCCGTGCAACAGGGGAGCGGTGGCTTTTGTCGCCTCCCAGGTGCGCTACATCCCCGCCTGGACCTGGGCTGCCCAAGTCGCCCTAGTCGCGCTCATGTGTGCGGTTGCGCGCGCAGCGGGCAACGCCGAGAGCACGAGCCTCACCGTGGGAATCCTCTCGGCAATGACCGTGCTCGTTGCCGTTCCTACTGTGCAGGCGAGCAAGCAGAACGGGGTGGCCGAGCTGGAGTACGCCTGCCTTCACAACGCGGCGAGCGTGATGGTGGCGCGACTGATTGTGCTTGGCTGCTCGTCGGCGCTGGCGGTTGCGCTGATGGTTGCGGCGGCAGCATCTGCGGTGAACGTCTCCGCCTTTGTCATCGCCCTCTGGACCTGCCCACCCTTCTTTCTCTCCTGCGCGGGTTCGCTGATGGCACTGCGTACGGCACACCCTGCTTCGGCTTCCATGCGCTGCCTCGTCTGCACTTCCACGTGTTGCCTTGTGCTGTTGGTCCTGGCCGCTGCGTTGCCTGGCCTCTACGAGGGAACATCCGTCGCGATTTGGCTGCTTGCTGCGGCCTGCGCCTTGGCTTGGCTGATCCACGAGCTGGCCCTTACCGTTCGTGCGGCATCCGCTGGGCTTGACGCCTTCTCTCCGCAGCTCGCCCACACCTACCATTAGACAAGGACTACTGCTATGGAACTCACACTCGATAGGCTCAGTAAGCAGTTTGGCCGACACCTTGCCGTCGACCGCGTGTCTGCCAGCTTCACGCCGGGGGTCGTTGGCCTGCTGGGCGCCAACGGCGCGGGCAAGACCACGCTTATGCGCATGGTCTGCGACGTGTTGCGTCCCACGAGCGGGCAGGTTCTGCTCAACGGCCGCGATACGGCCGAGCTGGGTGAGAAGTACCGTGACCTTCTCGGCTACCTGCCGCAGGACTTTGGCTACTACCCAGACTTCTCTGCGCTCAACTTCATGCGCTACTTAGCTACGCTCAAGGGCTTTGACAATTACGACGGTCGCGAGAGGAGTCTGCGCCTGCTGGAGGAGGTGGGTCTGGCGGACGATGCGCATCGAAAGGTGAAGACCTTCTCGGGTGGCATGAAGCAGCGGCTCGGGATTGCCCAGGCTATGCTGAACGACCCGACAATCCTGGTACTGGACGAGCCGACAGCTGGGCTTGACCCTAAGGAGCGTGTGCGCTTCCGCAACCTGATCGCCGGTTTTGCCCAGGACAAGATTGTGCTCCTTTCCACTCATATCGTGAGCGACGTGGAGTTTATCGCCAACCGAATCCTGGTGATGCGGGAGGGCTCCTTCGTGATGGATGGCACGCCTGAGCAGGTGATTTCGCAGGCAGAGGGCAAGGTGTGGGAGTGCTGCGTGGAGGCCCGGCAGGCCGAGGCGATGACGGCGGAGCAGGTGGTTGCCAATGTGCGCTATGCGGCGGATGGTCGTGCGGTGCTGCGCGTGGTAGCCGACGAGCCTCCGGTTTTGGGTGCGGTGGCGGTTGAGCCCACCTTGGAGGACTTGTATCTGTACGAGTTTCGCGACCAGGCGCGATAGGGGGAAGCTATGGGCAGCTTGATTGGCTTTGAGCTGAAGAAGATTGTGGGCAACCGCTCGGGTATGGTAGCTTGCGCGCTGATGTTTGTCCTGCTCGTAGGCGTTGCAGCGTTGAACGTGGCGACCACGGGCGTGAGGGACTACGAGAGCGGGGAGTATGTGCAAGGCCTGACGGCACAGCGGTCTCTGCACCAGCGAGCCGAGCGCCATACCGGTCTGCTTACCGACGAGCGAGTGAACGCCGACGCCCAGGCCTACGACCACGCCATCGAGCTGTGGGAGCAGCAGAGCGATTTGCTGGAGAAGGGCAGCTGGGAGAGCGCCGGCGATGAGGCCATCACACACGGGGTGGACTTTTGGCGCGAGACGGCCGGAGTCTTCACGGATGACTACTATGGTGAGCTCGTCAATGCGCTGGACTTCACCGAT
>CAJOKK010000037.1 GCA_905235165.1 uncultured Atopobiaceae bacterium
ATTTTGACCTTAGTTTTGGGGGTGGAACTTTTTCTGCTATATCCTCAAATTTATGGCATCAGAACGTTAAAAAGTGGTACGGCCCCTTCCGACAAGGCATCAAAAGCAAAAAGCGCGGGCCGCAAAGATGCGATACCGCGTTAACTAAGCGGGAAAACACGACCCCTATAGGCAACATGGGTCCCGCCCCTGCCATTCATTTCAAGATTTGCAAAAAAAGGACTACGGTAACTGACTCACTCAGCTGAGAGCTTGGGTTAGCATCGCTCGGTCGACGTTGCCGCCGGTGATGACGAGGGCTACGTCGCTACCGCCTACTAGCTCGGGATACTCATGCACGGCGGCCACCACCATGGCGCTGCCACCTTCGATGACGCACTGCTCCTCAACAACCATGAAGTGCAGGGCGTCGACTATGGCCTCCTCGTCCACGATGACGAGCTGGTCGATAAGGTCAGGCAGCATCTGGAAGGCAAGGCTTCCGCAGCCTCCCACCACAGCGTCGCAGATAGTCTTGCCTTGCACCGGATAATGGCGATAGAGCACGCCGTTCGCAAGCGACATGGCAACGGCGGGACAGGCCTTCGTCTGCACGCCCACAATGCGCACGTCGCTCTTGAGCGACTTCGCCGCAACGGCAACGCCCGTGGCAAGGCCGCCGCTGCCCATGGGGACGACGATGGTATCAACCGTCGGATGCGCCGAGATGAGCTCGTAGCCTACGGTTCCCTGGCCGGCGTAGACGCGGGGGTCGCGGTCGCCGGGGTCAACATAGAACAGCTCGTGGCAATCGATGTAGTTTACACCCAGCGTCAGGGCCTCGTCGTAGTTTGAGCCCATCTGCATGACGCGCGCGCCGTAGAAGCGGATGCGGTCAAGCTTGTTCGCCGGCGTGCCAAAGGGCACAATGACCACGCAATTCTCGATACCAAGGATCTTGCAGGCGTAGCTCACCGCAATGCCGTGGTTTCCCGTTGAAATGGTCCCGACGCCACGCGCCACCTGGTCGGCCGGGAGCTGCGAAAGCACGTTAAGGGCCCCACGCACCTTGAAGCTCTTGCCAAGCTGCTGGCTTTCGAGCTTGAAGCGATAGCGATGGTTCGCATCGTTGAGATAGATTGAGTCCTCCAGCGGCGTCCTTCTGATGAGGTGCGCAATTCGCTCATACGCGAGCTGCACATCGTGGCCGGTGAACTCCTGCAGCATATAAGCCCCTTCCGTAAGGTGGCTCAAAGATAGCAAACGTTGCACGGCTGTTGGCAAACTGCATAGGTCCTGAAACAAAATCGCTCGAAGGGCCAAGTGGATCTGGAGAAGAACCTTCTTCTCGACACAGTGCCGCAGCCAGAAATAGCTGCCCTCCGTCAGCGGGAACGAAGGGCAGCTTTGGCAAGGTAGATGACCTAGGGACGGTTCTTCTCCCCCCTAGAGCTCCTCCATGGTTACCTGATTGATAAGCGAATCAACGAGCTCGCGCGGGGCAGCCTGGGTGCCCGACTGCATGACGTTGGCCGCGCCCGTTGCCATGGACAGACGGATGGTGTCCTCGAGCGAGAGGCCCGTGTCCAGGGCATAGGCAATGGCGGCCACCACGGAATCGCCGGCACCGACCGTCGAGCCAACCTTCACCTTGGGAGAATGGGCGCGCACGGTCTTGTCGGGCGCAACGAAGAGAGCACCCTCGCCACCCATGGACACGACCACATAGCCAACGCCGCCTTCCATCAGCTCGTGGGCAGCCTCCTCAATCTGGTGAATGTCGGAGAGCCTGCGGCCCACAACCTGCGCGAGCTCATGGTCGTTTGGCTTGACCAGCGTCGGCCCCACCTCGATGGCAGCGTTGAAGACTGCGCCGTCTGCGTCGAGAAAGACCCTCGCGCCGGCGACCTTGCAAGCTGCGGTCCACGAGGCGTAGGTGTCGACGGGGGCACCCGAAGGAAGACTGCCCGCCAGCACCACCGTATCGCCCTCCTCGATATCAGAAATCAGACGTGCGAGCAGCTCGTCGAGGTCGACCTGGCGAACCTTCGGACCCGGCTCGTTGATGTCGGTGTTGGTGTGGTTGAGGCTGTCGACCACCTTGAGATTCGTACGCGTCTCACCCTCGATGTGCTGGGCAACAAGGTCGATGCCCGCCGCTCGCACGCCTTCCTCGAGCTTGCGACCAGCGGCACCCGCAACGAGGGCGTACGCGACCGACGTACCACCAAGCTCGCGAATTACCTTGGAGACGTTGATTCCCTTGCCGCCCGCGTCGATGCGAGACTCGGTAATGCGACTCACGGCGTCAATCTTGAAGTCCGGCACTTGGACGGTTTTGTCGAGAGCGGGATTGAGGCATACGGTACGAATCACGGTGACTCCCTTCACGATGGTGGCTCGCGATTATCGCTTCCCACAAGCATATACTCTATTCGGGAGAAGGGCAGGTGGAAAAGAGCATTGCCGACTGACGAGCAGTACATGCGCATCGCGCTTGATGAGGCGCGTCTGGCAGCGGCCGAAGGTGAGGTCCCCATTGGGGCCGTGGTCGTTTGCGACGGCGAGGTCATTGCGCGGGCACACAACCGTCGCGAGACGGACGCCGACCCCTCCGCACATGCGGAGTTTCGCGCCATGGTAGATGCCGCCCATAAGCTTGGACGCTGGCGCCTCAGCGGTTGCTGCGTCTATGTGACGCTTGAGCCCTGCCTCATGTGCGCTGGCCTGATGGTCAACGCCCGCATTGATCGCTGCGTCTTTGGTGCTTCCGACCCCAAGGGCGGAGCCGTAGGCACCCTGTTTGACCTGAGCGACGATGCCCGACTCAATCATTCTTTCAAGGTGACGCAAGGCGTGCTTGCCGACGAATGCTCACAAGTGCTGCGCGACTTCTTCAAGGAACGCCGCAAGCGCAAGTGAACGGGGGCATGACGGCCCCAGTCCCGGCCCCGGCCCATACCATTTTGTGACAAAAGAAGGCCCCCTCTGATGAGGGGGCCTTTCTTCTCTGCACTCTAGCTATGAAAGACTTAGAACTCGACCTTCGGTGCCTCGCGGACCGTCTCGTCGGTAACCTTGAAGCCCTGGCGCTTGGGGAAGCGCGAACCGGCAACGATGTTGCCCGGGAAGGTAGTGACGGCGTTGTTGTACTCAAGCACGCAATCGTTGTAGCTCATGCGAGCGTAGCTGATCTTGTTCTCGGTATCGGTAAGGTCGGTCTGGAGCTGCTGGAAGTTGGCATTGGCCTTCAGGTCGGGATAGGACTCGGCCACAACGAGCAGGCGAGACAGGGCACCAGAAAGCTGGTTGGAAGCCTCCATCTTGGCTTCGGGAGTGCTGGCGCCGGCAACGGCCGCGCGAGCCTCGGTAACCGCTTGGAGCGTCTCGGACTCGTGGGCGGCATAGCCCTTCACGGTCGAGACAAGGTTGGGAATGAGGTCGTTACGGCGCTGCAGCTGTGCGTCGATGGTCTCCCACGCGTTATCGCAACGGTTACCCTTGGTAACGATGCCGTTGTAAATCGACACGTAGGCAATAACAAGAATCACAACGAGGACAACCAAAGCGATGGCAAACGTCATAGCGACCTCCTCAGACTAAGCAACATGGCGGAGAGGGTGGGATTCGAACCCACGAGACCTTTCGGCCCGGCGGTTTTCAAGACCGCTGCATTCAACCACTCTGCCACCTCTCCATGTGTGCCCTATCATACCCTAAGTCATACCTTGGCCCCTCAAGAAGCTTCGTGCGCTCCCTATGAGCCGTTCGAACCGTTTGAGCCGGATTCCGAATTCGAGGCTGAATTTTTGAGGTTGTTCTGAACCATCATGGGCGTCAGTCGGTCGCCATTGGCCTCGTAGACCGCTCCACTTGCCTCCGGCCCGAGCATCTTGCCACCGGCACTGTTAACGGGCACGAGCTTTCCGTGAATCACGTAGCGCGAGCCTTCGAAGATATACGCGCAGGTAGACAGCATCACGTAGTTGCGGTCGGGGTTAACCGTTGCCTCGGGGAAGGGCTGGAAGTCAGAGTCGAGGGTCGCCTCCTGGAGGAAGCGGGCGAACTTATCGTCGTGAGCCGAGTAAATCTGGTAGAAGTCGGAATACGCGCTCACATGGTGTGCGCTGATAAGCACGATCTGGTAGTCCTGCGTCGGCGTGAGCAGCCACATGTAGGGGTGCTCCTCGTAGTACTTCTGTGTCTGCCAGTAGTCGAGCACGGCGAACATCGTGCCCGTTGACATGTGGTGACCATAGATGATGGTGTTGGCGTCGGTGAAGCCAGGACTGTTGCCGGAGTCAACAAAGATCGAGCCGTTCACGTTGTAGTCACCCAGGTAGTCGTGGCGCAGGTAGGTATCGTTCGTCTCGCCGCGCAACACGGGATAGTTGATGTCGGTGTCTTCGCAGTAGATCCAACCCTGGATATCGGGGTTCTGCTTCAGAAGGCCGGTGAAGTCAATCGTGATGGGCGGGATAAGACCAGACTTGACGGAAACTTGGTCGCCGTTAACGTTCACGTTCGACTCCTGTGCCGCCTCGTACACCTGGTCACTGATGCCAAACTGCCAGTTCACGAAGATGATGACGCCCAAAGAGCCCAGGAAGATGATGAGGAGAAGGGCCGTGAGGATGCTGCGAACCCAATGGACGGCGCGGCTCTCGCGCACCGCCTCCTGGGCAGCACGAATCTGGTTAGGATCATGGATGCCCTGCTCGGCGAGCTGACGTTCGATCTCGTTGCGCATGACCCTGCTACGACGACGTCGAAGAACTTCTCCCATGACGTTGAGAAGAACGCCGCAGGCCAGGGTCAGCATGAGGTAGACCTTGCCCACGTTGCTCGCGTAGAGCGCCATGGCACGACCCAAGTAAGGCACGTGCTGCACAACCAAGCCGATAAAGGAGTTGTAGGGAATGGGATCGGGGTCTTCCGCATTGTTTGCGTCGCCCCTGGTAATGAAGGTACCTTCACCCCTTCGGTTAGTGACAACGCGGTGCGTGACAACCGTGCCCTCCTGATAGAAGGAGATGATCTCGTCTTCTTGGACGTCTTCGGGGTCGACGGGCTTCACGTAGATAAGGCTGTTCACCGGAATCGTGGGAGTCATGGAGCCGCTGACGACATCGTAGGCCTGATAGCCAAAGAACTGCGGAACCACGAGCGGTAGGGTCATGATGAAGACCGCCACCACCAGAACAATGCCCAGAATGTGGCAGACCATAGGAATGTAGCCTACGTACTCGCGCTTTTTCTTCTTCTTTTTCTTTTTCTTCTGGTCGTCTGGGTCTTCCTTTGGCTCAGAAGTCGGGGTATTGACCGAGGTCGGCTCTGAGAACTCAACCCGTGGTCCTTGGTCCGTCTGGTCCTGGGAATTCGTACCTTGATAGGGCACGCCCACAGTACCGGGCTGCGCGCTGACCGGGGCGTTTGTCTGGGCAGGACCCCGGTAAGAGGGGCTCTGGCCGTTTGAGCCCGAGACCCAGGCCGGCACCTGAGGCTCGTCCTCGGAGCCGTATCCCTGCGGACCGGTACCTGGAGCTTGAGGCGTGCCATGCGGCGCGCTCGCCTGAGAGTTGGCGCCAGGACCCTGCGCAGCGCCCCCAGCTTGCCAACCCTGCGCTTGCTGCGTGGGGTCTGGGCCGGGCACCTGCGAGTTGCCGGGGTTATTCGTGTTGGGCATATTCTCTGAATCCTGCGACACGGCTTGCCTCATCTCGTTGCGTACAGGCTGATTTCTCAATGATACAGGCGAGTATACCCCGCGTCCAAAGGACGCGGGGCTTGGCTCCGGCTTTCAGCGGCAAAGCGCTGGCTTAGACGAGCGAGCGCCAGATTGGGGTCAGACACTCGTCTCTAGGCCTCTGCGGTCAGGCGATGGGCAACGGCGTCGCAGATAAGGGCACCCACGACCGTCTTGGCGTCTTCGATTTTGCCGTCGAGAACCGCATCGATAAGCTCGCTCGTCTCCACGAGGTCAACATTGATGAACTCGTCATCGTCAGGCGAAGAAACCCCAGCATGCAGGCCTGTCGCCATGTAGATGTGGATAAGCTCGTCACAGAAGCCGTCGCTCGTGGCGATGGTGGTGAGGAAGGCCATGCGGTCGGCACGCATGCCGGTTTCTTCCTCAAGCTCACGCGTCGCGCAGGCAAGCGGGTCCTCGCCGGGGGCAAGCTTGCCAGCGGGAATCTCAACCGTCACGCGACCGAGCGCCGTACGGTACTGGCGCACCAGGCAGATACGGCCGTCATCGGTCAGGGCAACGACGGCAACGGCACCAGGATGGCGCACCACGTCACGCAGGGCCTCCTTGCCGTCGGGAAGCGTGACCTGCAGACGGTTGACGTCAAAGAAGAGGCCCTTCCAGACGGAGCTCTCATCCTCAATATGCTCGCGCAAGGCAGCGTCACGCGGATCGTCCTCCCCCGCAACGAAGGGACGGCGCTGCGGCTCTCCCGACTGATGCTCTTGAGAAGAACGATCTCCCTCGCAGATATAAGCCGACACGCTCTCACGAATGTCGCTCGCAGCCCCGTCGAGGGCGGAGGACAGCTCTTCCGAATCCTCCTTTGCGAGGTCGGTCGTCAGGTCATCGAGCTTACGACGCTTCTCCGCCATGACAGCCTCCTAAAGGTTCTCGCGGCCGAGAATGGCCTTGAGTCCGATGTCGGTACGGAAGGTCTTGCCCTCGAAGTCGATCTTCTCGCAAGCGGCGTAGGCCTGCTCGCGCGCGGCCTCGAAGGTGGGGGCCACGGCGGTCACGTCAAGCACGCGGCCGCCTGCCGTCAGCACGCGGCCCTGCTCGTCGAGAGCGGTGCCTGCGTGGTAGACGGTCACGCCCTCCATGGCCGAGGCCTCATCGATACCGGTGATGACCTTGCCCTTCTCGTAGCTACCGGGGTAGCCGGCGCTCGTGAGCACGACGCTAACAGCCCAGTTATCGCCCCAGGCAACATCGACGTCAGCAAGGGTGCCCTTGTCGCAGGCCAAGAAGGCCTCGACCAGGTCGGCCTCCATACGCGGGAGCACCACCTGGGTCTCGGGGTCACCGAAGCGGGCGTTGAACTCGAGGACCTTGGGGCCGTCCTTGGTCAGCATGAAGCCGCCGTAGAGGCAGCCGGAGTAGGTGATACCGTCGGCGCGGAGCTGGTCGACCACGCGCTGCATGATGGCGATCATCTGGTCGAGCTCGCCGTCGAGCAGGATGGGCACCGGGGAGTAGACGCCCATGCCGCCCGTGTTGGGACCGAGGTCGCCGTCGAGGGCGCGCTTGTGGTCCTGCGAGGTAGCCAGGGGCACGACGGTGGTTCCGTCGGTCAGCGCGAGCAGGCTGCACTCAGGCCCCTCGAGCATCTCCTCAACGACGACCAGGCTGCCCGCCTCGCCGAAGGCTCCCGAGAAGCACTCGTGGACGCCAGCCAGGGCTTCCTCGGTGTTAGCCGCGACGATGACACCCTTACCTGCGGCAAGACCGTCAGCCTTTACCACACAGGCACCGCCGAGCTGACGAACGTAGTCAGCCGCGCTCTGCTCGTCAGTGAAGCTCTGATAGGCCGCCGTGGGCACGCCAGCGCGGGCCATGACCTCCTTGGCGAACTTCTTCGAGCCCTCCATCTGGGCCGCCTCGCCACTGGGGCCGAAGCAAGCGATGCCCGCTGCGCGAACGGCGTCGCCCACGCCCGCAACCAGCGGAGCCTCGGGACCGATGACCACAAGGCCGATGCCCTTGTCCTTGGCCCAGGCAGCGACGGCAGCACCGTCCTCCTGGTCAATAGGGGCAACCTCAGCGAGCTGCTGCATGCCACCGTTGCCGGGAGCAACCCAGAGCTTGCCCGCGCGCGGCGACTCGGAAAGTTTCTTGAGCAGCGCGTGCTCGCGGCCGCCTGCGCCCAGAAGCAGGATGTCGATCTTCTCAATAGCCATGTGAACTCCCAACGTGTCTTGTGAGTGTATGCATGTGCGCAAAAAGAGAGCATCCCCTCCGACTGCGCGACGCGGGGCCGTGGTTCGGAGGGGATGCCTCATCGTGTCATTCGAAATCCACCCTAGTGCCAGTAGCGGTCGATCGTCTGCTCGCGGTCGGGGCCGACGGTGATGATGCTCACGCGCACGCCGGCAAGCTGCTCGAGGAAGTCGATGTAGTCCTTGGCCTCGCGCGGCAGCTGGTAGAAGTTGCGCACCTTGGAGATGTCGCAGCCCCAGCCGGGAAGGGTCTCGTAGACGGGCTTGGCGTGGTAGAAGACGCTCTGGTGCTCGGGCACGGTCTTGTAGAGCTTGCCGTCGCATTCGTAGGCGGTGCAGACCTTGATCTCGTCCAGGCAGCCGAGGACGTCAAGCTTGGTGATGGCCAGGTCAGTCAGGCCGTTCACGCGGGCGGCGTAGTTCACGACCACGGCGTCGTACCAACCGCAGCGACGCTTGCGGCCGGTGGTCACGCCGTACTCATGGCCGACCTCGCCGAGCTTGTCGCCGATCTCGTCGAAGAGCTCGGTCGGGAAGGGACCGGAACCGACGCGGGTCAGGTAGGCCTTGGCGATGCCCAGCACGCGCTTGATGTGAACGGGACCAACGCCAGAACCGGTGACGGCGCCACCGGCGGTGCAGTTGGAGCTGGTCACGAAGGGATAGGTGCCGTGGTCGATGTCGAGCATCGTGGCCTGGGCGCCCTCGAAGAGAATGTGCTTGCCGGCCTCGATCTGCTCGTTCAGGAACAGCGAGCTCTCGCAGATGTAGGGACGGATGCGCTCGGCCATGGGAAGGTAGCTGTCGCAGATCTGCTCAACCGTATAGGTAGGCAGCTCGTAGACCTTCTCAAGGATGGGGTTGGTGTAGGCAAGGGCGCTCTCGAGCTTCTCGCGGAAGATCTTCTCGTCCAGCATGTCCTGGATACGCAGGCCCGTGCGGTTCATCTTGTCCATGTAGGTGGGGCCAACGCCGCGCTTGGTGGTACCGATGAGGTTCTTGCCCAGCTTCTTCTCGTGCGCGCCGTCCAGATCCTTGTGATAGGGCATGACGATGTGCGCGTTACCCGAGATCTTCAGGGCATCGCAAGAGACACCCTGCTCCTCGAGCATGTCGATTTCGCCGAGGAGAATCTCGGGGTCAACGATGCAGCCGTTGCCGATGATGGGCGTCGTGCCTTCATACATGACACCCGACGGAACCTGGTGCAGAGCCAGCTTCTTTCCGTTTGCGATGACCGTGTGGCCAGCGTTTGCGCCGCCAGCATAGCGACACACGACGTCGAAGTCTCCAGAGATGAGGTCGGTAACCTTACCCTTGCCCTCGTCTCCCCACTGGGTGCCTACGAGCACAGAAGCCGACATGGCGATCCCTTTCTACGTAGCTTTACATACGTGGTTAAAGTATACGCCACTGTATCCGATGCTTCGGCGCCGCACACAGACGGACATGGTTTCGTTACGGCTGACAGAAGTGCGACGGGGCCGCGGGAGGCCGAGTGAGTCAGTTACCGTAGTCATTTTTGACTCATTCCCGAAGGGCGGCGCGGGGGCCTGCGCGAACTCTGCGGCAAGGGCGTTCGTCGCTTCGGCGCGGCAGCTGCGGGACTCGCTCGCTTCGCTCGCTCAGACAAGTCCTCGCTCCCGCCGCGCCTGCGCTCCTCACTGCCGCAGAACGTTCGCGCAGGCCTCCGCGCCGCCCTTCGGGAGTGAGTCAAAAAGGGCTACGGTAACTGACTCACCCCGGGGCCGCCCCCGCCGCATTAATCGTTACTCGGCGTCAGAGGTGAGGGTGCCGGGGGCAGAGATGGCCGGAGGGGCGCTCCAGCGCTCGCGAGCACGCGGCGCGTCCAGGTGGATGCGCTCGGTGATGGCCGGGATCTCTCCCTCGCCGCGCGTGAAGACGAGCTTGTCATCTTCCACGTCAACCAGGATGACGTCGCCAGCCTTCCAGTCGCCCTGAAGCAGGGCCTCGGCCAGCGGGTCCTCGATGAGCGTCTGGATGGCGCGGCGCAGCGGACGGGCACCGTAGATCGGGTCGGAGCCCTCCTTGGCAACCAGGTCGCGGGCAGCATCGCTCAGCTCGATGGACATGCCCTGGCCAATCAGGCGGTTGCGCAGGTCGACCACCATGAGGTCGACGATGCCGCGCAGCTGCGTGTTGGTCAGCGACTTGAAGACCACGATCTCGTCCACGCGGTTGAGGAACTCCGGGCGGAAGAGCTTCTTGAGCTCTGCCTCCGCACGGCTCTTGATCTCCTTGTCAGACAGGCCCGCCTTGCCGGAAGACGAGAAGCCCATGGGAGCTGTCGCGGCGATCTCGCGAGCGCCAACGTTGCTGGTCATGATGATGACGGTATTGGAGAAGTCGACCGTACGGCCCTGGCCATCAGTCAGGCGTCCCTCGTCCAGGATCTGGAGGAGGATGTTGAAGAGGTCAGGATGGGCCTTCTCGATCTCGTCGAAGAGGACCACCGAGTAGGGCTTGCTACGGACGGCCTTGGTGAGTTC
>CAJOKK010000038.1 GCA_905235165.1 uncultured Atopobiaceae bacterium
AGCAGGGCATCCATGATGGCATCCTTGGCGCGCAAGACAACGAACTGCGTGTTGCGCAGGGCCGTGTTGGTTCCATGCGCATCGATGGCGAGCGTGGCTCCCGGTGCCAAGTGCTCTTCCCAGGCAAGCGCCCGCAGGCCCTCGTAGAGCGCGTCAGACGAAGAGGCGTCCACGCGGCCCAAGACCAGCACCACGCGCGAGGCCAGATGCGACCAGAGGCAGCTGCGGTATGCGTCCGTAAGCTCGCCTGAAAAGCTCACTTGGCCCTTGAGCGGCCTCACTCGCGCCACACCCAGGCGCGTCAGCTCGTCTGCCAGCAGTCGCTCAAAGCCCTTAGGGCAGGTTGCGAAAAACTCCATGTCGGGACACCCTTCGCCCGTCTCGATTCCTATGGCTTCATTATCCACCAAGGCGGGCTCGCTCAGGCCCTCAGCGGGGCGTCTGCACGGCTATTGGAGAATGTCTAGCAGGTAGCGGCCCACGCCGGCCTCATCGCAGCTGCCGCACACATGGTCTGCCGCCGCCTTTACGCTGTCATCCGCATTGCCCACGGCCACACCGTCACCGGCGGCGCGCAGCATGGGGATGTCGTTGGCGGAGTCTCCAAAGGCCACGGCGGCCTCCTGGCCACAGCCCATGGCACGGCAGATCCAGGCGAGCGCACTGCCCTTGGACGTACCCGCCGCCATGAACTCAAAGTTGCGCGGATGCGAGCTGGTCAGCTCAAGCCCGTCAAATTCCGCCAGGGCCGCACGCAGGGCATCACGGCTGGCCTCGTCGCCCCAGTACATGGTGACCTTCTCCACGCCCTCCTGGCCCTGCAGGAGGGCGGGAATGGAGAGGTCGGACGGCTCGCGCAGGGAGCGAATGGTCTTCAGGCTGGGCGCATCGATGCCAAAGCCTGACATCGCCTCATAGCGAGAGCGCTCGGCATACACATGCCCCGGCAGGAAGACGTCAAAGGTCACGTTGAGCGGACGGATGCGCTCATATACGCTGCTCACCAGCTCCACGGGCATGACGGAGTGCTGCAGCAGCTGCCCACTGCGGGCATCCACCACTACCCCGCCGTTCGAGCCCACGGCATAGCGCGTGGCCGGATGCTGCATCAGCGGCGCGGGGATGCCTCCCACCGGGCGACCGGTGCAAGGCACGAAGGCGATGCCGTGGCGGGCGAGCGCATCAAGCGAGGCCAGGTTCTCCTCCGGCAGGGACTTGTCCTTCGCCAGGAAGGTGTCGTCAAGATCCGTCAGAACCAGGCGAATGTCGCTCGAGCGCCCCAAGCCTCTAGCTCCTGTCTGCCAGCGGGGCGTAGCTGCTCTCATTTATTACGGCCCGATAGGCAGGCCTGATGATGCGTGCCGACCCATACAGCTCTTCCATGCGATGCGCAGCCCAGCCGGCCATGCGCGCGATAGCGAAAATGGGCGTGAAGAGGTCCTGCGGGATGCCCAGCATCTGGTAGACAAAGCCCGTGTACATGTCGATGTTGGTGGAGATGGGCTTGGTGATGCCGCGCACGTCGCGCATTACCTCGGGGCCCAGACGCTCCACGCGCCCGATGAGCTGGAGTTTCTCCAGCTCGCCCTTTTCGGCGGCAAGCGAAGCTGCGTAGGTTTTGACGATCTCGGCGCGCGGATCGGTCACGGTGTAGACCGCGTGGCCCAGGCCGTAGATGAGGCCGGCACCATCGAAGGCTTCGCGCTGCAAGATCTTAGTGAGGTAGGCCGCCACCTCGTCATCGCTCTCCCAGTTGTTGACATTGGCGGCGATGTCGTCGATCATCTCGCCCGCCTTGTAGTTGGCCCCACCGTGCTTGGGCCCCTTGAGCGAGCCGAGGGCGGCTGCATAGGCAGAGTAGGCGTCGGTGCCCGAGGAGGAGAGCACGCGGGTTGTGAAGGCGGAGTTGTTGCCGCCACCGTGCTCCGCGTGCAACATGAGCATGACGTCCAGAAGCAGGGCTTCCTCGCGCGTAAAGCCCCCATCGCCACGCAGAACATCCAGGATGCTCTCGGCGATTGAGTACTCCGGACGCGCCGGGGGGATACGCAGCTTCTGGTCGTAGCGATCAGCATGATCTGCGGCATAGGCAATGGAGGCAACACGCGGCCAACGACCCAGCAGCGAGAGGGCTACGTCAACCTCATGGATGGGCTTGGTGTCATCCGGCGTTGGGTCAAAGGCATAGAGCAGCAGGGTTGCGCGCTGTAGAACGTTCATGATCGAGTGGCTGGAGGTTCTGCGGGGGAAGATGGAGAGGTAGCCCTCAGGCAGCTCACGGCGGGTGCCAACGCGCAGGCAGAAGTCGTCCAGCTGCTCCTGCGTGGGCAGAGAGCCGGCAATGAGCAGGTAGGCAACCTCCTCGTAGCCAAAGCGCTGCTCTTGCTGGGCGGCAGCGACAAGATCGTACATGTCATAGCCGCGAATCATCAGGTGGCCCTCGTCAGGCACCACCTTTCCATTGATTTTGTTGTAGCCATGCACGCTCGACACCGTGGTCAGGCCCACCAGCACGCCGGAGCCGTCAGCGTTGCGCAGGCCGCGCTTGACGTCGTACAGCTCGTAAAGCTCTGAGGGGATGTTGTCCACATGGTTCATGCCGTCGTAAAGCTGCTGGGCGCTGCCGTCGATGCCCATGCTGACCGAGGGCATGGGATAGGCGTCCATGGCGCTTAGAAGCGCTGAGGTCTCCCTGGCGGTAAGCAGCTTGCGGAAACGCCGGGGAATGCTGGATTCTGGCATATAGGCTCCTTAGTGAGCGCTAGAGGCGGTACATGTAGCGAAATACCTCTTCGCGCTGCATCGTGATCTGCACGCCAAGGGTGCGCGACAGCTCGTCGAGCTGGCCCTGCAAGGCAGAGAAGCCAACCTTGGCGGTTTCGAGGTCAACCAGCATGGTCATCGTGAAGATGCCCTGCAGAATGGTCTGGGATATGTCCAGGATGTTTACGTCATGCTCCGCCAAAGCACCCGCTACAGCAGCAACGATGCCCGAGCGGTCGGACCCCAGCACCGTGATGATGGCTCGATTTGATGACTGCTCAGTGGGCGTGGGCATGGCTTTCTCCAATCTGCGTAGATATGACTGCTCATTCTAGCGAAGTGAGCAGGGCGCAGCGTGAAGAGCGCCCGACTTGAACGCGAGTTGAAACGTGCGAAAGCTGGCTCGGCCTTTTGGTGAACAAGAGAACGCAGCTTTGGCGGACAAGCTCAGTTGTTCTCAACAAAGGACGGATCTTGCGCCGCAAACAGGGCAATGACCTCGTCAACCGGCATCTCCAGGGCAATGGAAAGCTCAGACAGGGAGCGCTCGCAGGCCTGTTTGAGGATGCGCTCATAGGCAACGGGAGGCTTCTTGTTGTGAGACTTGACCTCGGCGATGCGAGAGCGGAAGGTCTTGACCACCGCGATGGTGTCGCGACAGGAGCCGTTTCGAATCTCCGTGCGGAAGAACTCCTCCTCAAGTGCGCCGCCGCGACCGCGATACTCGATAAGGCCCAACTCAGCGTACTCACTGATAAGCTCCTCGGCCTCATCGTGGCTGACGATGGGGCGCAGCCGTGCCTCGCCAGACACCGGGTAGCTGATGCGAATGGGATGGCGACCGCTAACCGGCATGAGCATGTAGGTTTGCTGAGGCGTATCGACCACCTCGTCTACGCGACACACTCCCTGCCCTGGATGAACGATATACTCGCCAACCTCAAACATGCTACACCCCTTCCGCGATATGAAAAGATTTTATCACGGAAGGGGGCTTTGAGCGCTTTTATCGATTTATCATTGCACAAAGAAAGCACTTGTCGTATGGTTGTGCGTTTTGCGTTTGGACGCGGGCAGGCACCGGGAGCCTTGCGGCTAGTCCTTCCTGCGGTCTGCTCCCCAGAAGCTCATGGAGATCATGTCGGGGCCAACGTGGCAGCCAATCGTGGGACCGATGTTGGTAACAACGATCTGCGCGTTGGGGTCAGCCTTCTTGAGAAGCTCGATCAGATGGTCGACCTCCTCCTGGTAATCGGCGTTGCCGATGTTGATGATCTGCTCGTATGCGTCCTCGTGATAGGAATCCGCGTAGAACTTGACCAGGCGCTTGAGGCCCTTCTTCATGCCACGCGTGACGCCGACAACCCTCAGGGTTCCGTCAGTCTTCATGTCGAGGACCGGCTTGGCATCCAGAGCACCGGCAACCACGGCAACCGACTTGGGAATGCGGCCTCCGCGCTGCAGGGTTTCGAGGCTGTTCACCACAACGAGGGTTTGCACGTTATAGCGGGCCTCAAGCGCCCACTCGTATACCTCACGAGCCTCGGCCCCCTCGTCGCGCATCTTGACTGCCTGCCTCACGAGCAGATACATGGGCGTGGCGGCAAGCAGGGTGTCGACGATGTAGATGGGCAGGTCATCCTTGCCCAGCTCCTCCTTGAGGCGGTCCAGCGCCGTAACGGCACCGTTGTAACCGCCCGACAGGCCGCTGCTGATGCAGAAAAGCACGGTGGGCAGGCCGGTTTCAAGGGCCTCGCGGAAGGCCTGCTCGAAGACGAGCTGGGAGGGCTGGGAGGTCATGGGTGTGGCGCCATCCCTGATGGCCTGATAGAACTCATGGGGCGTACGGCTTTGGAACTGGTCATCAACACCATGGAAGCCGCCATCGGGCTTGCCCGCCTCGGTGTAGGTGAAAGGCAGGATAGTGACGTTATTACGCCGGGATTCTTCCGCCGTGAAATCGCACGTGGAGTCGGACAAAAGATTAAACTTCACGGACATGGATCCTCCAGACCATAATGGGAAACGTTGATGATACATTGTACGCAAGAATGTGTAGCTCGCATGACAAGGGGCAGCTATGAACGACATTCAGGAGAATTCTCCCACAACTGTTGGTGCTGACGCAGGGCAAACCTTGCGACGATTGCGCCTCTCCTTTGTCGGCGAAGTGCAGGCTGTGGGCTTCAGATGGACCGCCCGGGAACAGGCCCGCAGCGTTGGCGCAACCGGTTGGGTGAGAAACGAGGACGACGGCAGCGTTAGCATGGAGCTGCAGGGCACCGATGAGCAGATTGCCCTCTACTTTGGGCGATTCAATCGGGCATACGCCTGGCACCCCATCGACTACATCATCGCCGAGAAGGAAGACATCCCCGTACTAGAGGACGAGCACGACTTTACCGTGCGCCTCTCGCAGTGGTGAGCGTGCGAGCTGCTCTCGAGCGGGTGACTTGGGGTGAACAGCTGGAATCTCGCCTTTTGGGTGAATTCAGGGTGAGTCGGTGGGTGAACAGAATCGCGACATGAAAAAACCTCTGACCCGTTTCTGCAGGCCAGAGGCTCAAAATTCGATGGTGGCTGGGGAGGGAGTCGAACCCCCGACACAGGGATTTTCAGTCCCCTGCTCTACCAACTGAGCTACCCAGCCGAGTGCATCAGCAAGGAGGTACTATACCAGACTCTTGACCATCGTCAAACGAGAATTTGAAAATTTTGAAGGGCGCCTCCATAAAATTGCGAATGCCGAGGTCAGAAGGCTCCACCACCTCCGCCTCCGCCGAAGCCACCGCCACCTCCGGAGGAGAATCCACCTCCTCCACCACCACCGCTACTCATTGACGAAGACGAAAGCGCGGCAGTGCTGATGGAATGTGCCGATGCAGACGCCGAGGAGAACATGCGGGCGGGAGAGCCTATGGTGTTACTCACGCAATACCAACCGTAGGTCGACGAGAGCCTAGAACTTTCGAGCAGCTCAGGGTTGGACATGCGCAATTGCTTGATAACCTCGTCGGCAACGCCGAGCACCGTCGCCATAACCAGCAAACGATCCCACAGCTCCACATCTTGCGGAATGGCCTCCTCAAGACGCGTGAAGTCCTTCAGCCAACGCTTCAGTGCCTTAAGTTGAGCGATAAGCTCGATTGCCTCCCGCGAAAGGCTCTTAAACCTTGAGCTAATCACCGCAACGATAGCGCTGGCAACGAGCACGAGCAGGAGAAGCCCATAGTACGTGTTTGGCGCTTCGAGTATCGGCAGAGCAAACAACGCCCCGATGCCCACGAGTACGTTGACGGTGACCGCGATAAGGAGCGGCGCATTCGTGACTCCGCTCTCGTCTACGAAGAACTTCCGCTTGACGCACGCCGACCCAACCGACGAATCCCACGAATCTCGGTAGTTGCTGTACTCCTCGGGATGGTCATGTGCCACCTTTTCGATGCTGGAGAAGTAGAGCTCCTTCTTCGAGTGGGACTTACTGCTCGCAAGCGGAGCCAACCTTCTGAACAAGAAACGCGCCGTTTGATAGTCAATCGCCTGGGCGCTAGGAGCATTCGCTTCCGGTGGCCAGCTCGTCACCGTCAGGCAGTAGTCCTCCTCCAGCTTCTCACGTCCCATAAAGCCCTTCTTGCGGTAAGTCAGCTTCTCGAGCTTGGCGTAGTGCTCGTCAGTCAGGCGCATGAGCGCGGCCGTCAGGCCCTCATTGGTGGCATCACCTCCGTTGAGCAAGGCTCCGAGGACAGCCGGGTGATCGTCGGAGGGCACATCGCGAAAGTACTTGTCATCGAACACGGGTCTATGCGTGCGCTTATAGCGAACCAACTGGACGATGGCAATGACGATCGAGCCCACCGGAACGATAATGAGCACCGCGGCAACAAGGAACATCACCACACGCGCACGGACACGAGCCGCATTCGCCTGGTCTGCCCACTTCTGCTCCTCGCTCAGGATCTCATCGAGCTTGGAACCCTTGGTCACGCTCGCCTTAGAAAGCCATGCCTCGGGAAAGGCGATGCGCGCCTCGGCAAACTCACTGGAACCCACATCAGGCACGCTGTAGACAATGTCGTTTCCCCGAAAGTCAACGCGCGCGTCAAGCGGACCATGCCCCCAAGCGCGCACGTTGTCTTCGGGTCTCACCGTTTCTCCCTGGGGCACCGGCAGATGCACCGTACAGGCAACCTTGCGCGAATCGACATCCCAGCCATCCGACACAAACTTCCAGTACAGCTCGGAGGTGTCCTCATAGCGAAGGGCGGCATTGGCAACCCGATACTTGATGACAAAGCGTCCCATCTCATCGCTATGGGTTGAGAAGAGCTTGACCCTAAGGTAGCTGTCGTACGCCGTCAGCTGATAGGTTTTCTCAGCCTCAGAGTCAGACTGCTCGAACTCAAGATAGTTGCCATCAACGAGCTCGCCGACCGAGAGCACCGTGACCTGGATGGGATGTTCCTCGGTGCCTTGTGTGGGAATCTTCCAGTAGACCCCATGGAAGAGCCCATCAAAGTCAAAGTCGCGCTCCTCCTCGACCGTAAGCGAAGCGTCCTCAGCCACCGACGCGTCAATCGAGACCGCATCGATTGAGTAGTCGCGCGCCAAGGCATGGGATGGAAACGCCATCAACACAAAAACGGTTACCGCACAGCCCCACAGCAGCGCCCTTACCCTTGCGATTTGATGCGTCATGTCAGTCTCCCGTCATACGAGCAAGGCGTTGGCATGCAACGTTAGAAAGAGCATACCAAAGCCCGCACGTATGCCCGCAAGACCTCAGATCTCCTCGTCCGTCCATCTGACGAGCGTCAGCAATGACCCGCAAACGTCAAGGGTGTCACCTAGGCGCATCTCTTCCCCTCCCGTAACCTCATGCCCCTCCAAGATGGCAGGATTAGTTGCTCCCAAATCGTCGATGCGTGCCACATTCCCCTTCGGAGTCATCACGACATGGCGCTTCGAGACGGCGCGCGAATGGAGCACGACATCGTTCGTCGGCATGCGCCCCACTGTCAGCCCCTGCTTGGGCAAGGGTACGAGCAGGTTGACGTCACCCGTCTGGACATAGAGCCCCAAACGCATCGTGTCGCAATCCAACCCACCCTCGTCTTCGGGAGCGTTCACCATGATCGTACGCTGCTCGGTTGCGAAATAGGGTTCGACCTCGTCGAGAAGATCGTCGCTCACCGGCATGCACTCAAGGTATCCGTTGTGAACATCTTCTTCGTCAAAGCGGTAGAGGCAGCCATAGCACACCTGCATGTCCTCGAAGAGTATCTGCCCACACTGGGGACAGCTCTTCACGCCAAGCGGACGCGTGTCGTCAAGTCCCCGCCCGCTCACGTCTTGCACCGCAGACTTCTCCAAAAGCTGTGTAGCCATCACATACTCCCTTCTCATTCCTATCGAACAACAACGTCCATACAGACCATGCAACCCTCGTCCGGCCATACCTCATCCCTCGCCGGACGCTCCAACACATAGGCCGCCCTTCGACATGACAACAAGCGCCATGGGGGCAAGCCCCTCACCGAGAGGAGCACCTGCCCATCTCTGGAGACAAAGGCCACGTCGATGCTGTAGCGCATCCAGCAGGTGTGAATCGAGCTGCAGTTAGCGATCAGCACCGCCTGGGCATCACGATCGGATCCCAAAAGGCCCCGAAGACGTTGCCACCACGAGGTAAGCAGCCGAACGGAAAGCATCTCGAATCGCTGGCACACCTAGACCACCACCCCAGGCCTGAAGCGATCGACCACGATCGAGCGCGAGTGCGTCAGGGCAATCGGGCTGTCGTAGACAACCCCGGCAATGACGAAGCTTCCGGGCCAGGGATGCCAAGAGAGCGTGCATTCGAACTTGGTAAGCAAGGGAGAAACCGGAAAGGTGAGTCCTTGCGCATCAGTAACGGAAGGTGAAAGCTGCTGGGCCTCAACCTCGACGCTGCAACGATTGCTGTCGAGGGCGTCCTCGATACAGCTCCGTACCGAGTCAACGGCGTTGATCTGGTCCTGTTCCCCTTCCGGCGCGACCCCTTGCGACACCACCGCATCGAGCGCCACATGGTCAAAGACCGCACATACCTCGACGAAGCGCATGAGGTTATAGACCGTGAGGCCCACCACGATCACCACGGGCACCATCACCGCGAGCTCGACGCTCATCTGTCCCGACTCGCTCGAAAAGAGCCGTGGAAGCCTGCCCCTCATAGCGCACCCACCAGCTTGGAGAGATCGATGCGAAGCGGTATGGAGACGCCATCTAACCCAGGTATGGGCAGCTCTGCAACGGTAAAGTTCCCTCCACCCAACTCGGCAAGGACCGTCGCGAGACTCTGGGCAGAAAGCTGCTCGCCATTCGATGGGAGCGCTTGGATAAGCCTTCTTGCCTCCCCGAGCGTCGTAAGACCCGCTTGGTCTAACACCTGCTGGGTCTTAACGAGCACCGGCTTTCTCAAGCGGAGGTCCGCCGGCTCAAGCCCACAGGTCTCCACCGCAAGACTGACCTTGTCGCGAATCCAAGTCGCGACGGTCTCGCCAAAGAGCGAACCAATACCGCCGAGAAGCTCGTCGGTGATTCCCGAGAGGTCACCGTAGGAGGAGCCATACCAGGCAAGCAGCCTTCCCCAAAGCTCCGTGACGCTTCCAACCATCTCAACAGGCGTACCCCAACCCTCCTTGAGCCCGTCGAAGACGCGTGAAAGGACCGTATTGCCATCGGTGGCATCATCGGGCGCGAGGGTAGCGCCCGACATGGCCACACCAGCCGGGAGTTCCATGCCCGGTATGAGTGAGGCCGTCAGCTCGGTGGGCACCGAGGTCCCTTCCTTCCTGACCACGATGCTCACGCACCCCATGTATCCTGCGGGACGGACCTTGGGACGATCGACCCCAAGGCGCCTTATGGCCTCATCAAAGAGACTCGAGCCCTGCTCGGCCAGCTCGCTCATCTCATCGTCAGCGAGCTGCGCACGCTCGCGCGCCTCTTGGTAGTCACGCGAAGCCTCCACCACAATTCGCCAGTAGTGCTCAAAGCCATTGTTGATGTTGGTTGAGGCATTGGCGACGCTTCCCATTGCGACTGCGTCCATGCCGCAGGTATCGCAGCGTGCGACGCTTCCCTGCTCAAGCTCAGCGAGGGAGGCGTTGCCGCTGGGAGTCCCCGATGCTGCGGGACAGGCAAGCGTCGAATGGAGCGTACGTCGCCCGTCAAGCTCAGAGCAGGGCCAGACCACATCGGTATAGAGGGTCGACTCGCGCACCATCGCTGGGGTATGCGGCAGATCGGGAAGATCCATCACCGCTTGGTCCCCCTCAATGCAGCGACCCTTTGCGATCTCCCGAGAGGCATACTCGTAGAAGGCCCGCCGACCCGCCGAACGCGTCAGCTCTTCGGGGTCGTCACTCTCTGGCGCTTCCTGAGCCAAACGCGTTCGGTAGTAGTTGAGCGCACGCAGGCG
>CAJOKK010000039.1 GCA_905235165.1 uncultured Atopobiaceae bacterium
GGAAATGTTACTGGAGTAACAGAACCTGACAAAAACGACCCCCAAGATGTCAGGAAATGTTACTGGAGTAACAGAACCTGACAAAAACGACCCCAAAAATGTCGGGAAATGTTGCGATCGCATCATTTCCCGACAAGTGGCTGCTTCCAAGCAACGGTAGTAAAGTGCAGGGTGCTGTCCTTACGGACGGTGAGCTAGCCGAGGATCGGTCCGCGGCCCGGGCAGATGGTGTAGCCCTTGTGCTCGGCGAGCAGCTGGTTGCGGCAGATCGCAGCCAGTCCCTCGTTCGTGTCGGTGTTGGCCATGAGTGAGGGCTGCAGCTCCTCGTAGGTGCGCTGCTTTTCGCTCATGCCAGCGGTGTTGACAAAGAGGTCGCCCGTAAAGAGCAGCTTGAGCTCAGGGCAGCTCACCACGGTCTCGCCGCGCACGTGGCCACCGGCACCCTGGATGACCTGGAAGGTCCACCTGCCAAAGCGAATCGAGCCGATGGTCTCGAGCGGATCGTCGGTCATGCGTTTGCCCACCACGGCGCAGCGGCTCAGGTGTGGCGGCTCGTAGCGCGAGATGATCTTGGACAGCGCAACATAGGGCGCGTCGAGTTCGTTGCGCTCGCGGTAGCTGGGCCGGCCGGCCGTCTCGAGCTCGAAGTTGTGATAGGTGTCACGGCTGACGTAGATGGTGTCGAAGAGGCGCAGCAGGCCGCAGTTGTCGATGTCAGGATTGGTGACAAAAACGCTCTTGTGGCGCGTGGCATAGTGCTTGAAGAGGCCACTGAGCAGCTCGTCCATCTCGGGCTCGTAGTAGCCGAAGCCGCAGTCGATGAAGAGCAACGACTCGTAGTACTCGAGGATGTAGATGTTGCTGCCGCAGGGCGGCTCGAGAATATAGAGCGTGAGGTCATCGGCGAGCTTGCGCGCGTTGATGATGGCGTCGAAGTTCTCGCCGGTGTGCTCGGTGATGAAGCGGGCGAAGGTCTTGATGTTCTCGAAGGCCTCCTCGGGGGACTCGCCGAGCTCGTCGAGGGTCGACATGACCTGGCTTGCGTAGGCGAGCGTCGCGTTCGTCTCGTTCTGCGAGAGATCGAGGATCTCGCGCATCTCGTTAGCGAAGGTCACGTAGAAGACGGTGCTGTCAAGCAGGTGGTCGGAGCCGTCGTAGTCGAGGACGCGCACCTCGCAGATCTTGGAGATGTCGTCGATCAGGCTCTTGATCTCGGTGGAGTTCTCCACCACGAGGCCCATCTTGAAGTTCTGGTAGGGCGTGCCGTTCTCCTGCGAGTTGATGTAGGAGATGTTGACGTCGTGCTTCTTGATGACCTCGAGGGTGGGAAGCAGCGTGCCCGGACGATCGGGCAGCTTGAGCTCGATGAGGATGATCTGGCGCACGCCCGGGTCGTCGGCCAGGTACTGCACCTCCTTGAGGCGCTCGGCGATGCGCTTCTGCTGCTGCTCGGTGGCTTCGACCTCAATGAACAGGGCGTTCTCGTCAACGGCCTTGTTGTAGTTCACGCGTACGATGTTGCCGCCATTCTCGGCGATGGCCTGGGCGGAGATAAGAAAGGCGCCGGCTTGGTCGGGCGTCTTGGTGATGTAGGTGCTGCGCATGCTGCCTCCTGCGTCTGGAATGTCCCTATGAATGATAGGCGTTTCTGAGCAAAAGGATTTTGCGGTATCGTTCTCGAAACGAGTTTGCTGTCTTTTACGGGCATCGCGGGCAGCTGAGAAGGTTGAGAGGGCTGAGGAGGCCAACATGGAGAACGAGAAGATCTTCGAGCATGGCGATCGCGGCGGCGCGGGCGAATTCTCGCCGGTCCTATCCGAACTCCTGCCCCGGGAGCCCCGGACGGGCTTGGTGGCCGTGTCGATCGTCATCGCGGTTATCTCATTCATCGTGATGGGCAACATCTTCAGCGACCCTGCAACCTACCAGGCGATCATATCCTCGCTCGATGCCAAGAAAGACCTCGTCACGGGTCTGATGGCCGCCTCGACGGGCACCTCTGCCGCCATCACGCTGATTCCTGGCGACGTCGGTACCCCCATTGCCGAGAAGCTCATTGACCTCAGTGCCGACTTCATGGTCGTGCTCGCGGCCATCTATCTCGAGAAGTACTTGCTCACCGTCTTCGGCTTCGTGGCATTTCGCATTCTCATACCCCTCAGCTGTGCCGTCTTCGTCGCATCTGAGTTCGCGGCCCGACGTCCCCTCTACCGAGGGGTGGCGCTGCGCCTCTCGTCCAAGCTCTTCCTCTTTGCCCTGATGCTCGTAATCGTGGTTCCCTGCAGCGTCATGGTCTCGGATATGGTTGACCGCACCTACCAAGACTCCATCGACCAGACCATCACCGCTGCCCAGCAGACGCAAGACGAGCTGGGCTCTCTGGCGCAGGAGGGAACGGGCCAGCAGACGGAAGGTGAGGGCAAGTCGACGGACCTGCTGAGCACGATCACGCATCTGCCAGAAACCGTCTCCAAGCTTCCCGAGACGGTCTCTGCCTCCGTCTCAGACCTCACGGAACAGGCGGAGCAGTCAATCTCAAACTTCGTTGAGGCCCTTGCCGTGATGATCGTTACCTCATGCGTTATTCCGCTCGTGGTGCTGGCCTTCTTCATCTGGCTGATGAAGACCTTCCTCGGTATCGATATGGGGCCGGGGGCAAGCGTGAGCTCCCTGCTTAACCGTGCGGCGCTTACGCGTCGCCGGGGCTAGCGCCCCTTCGGGGTTCGTCTAGTCCGAGATGTCGGAATCGAGCACCGCGATGAAGCGGTAGTCGGGGAAGCGCTCCTGCATGGTCTCGAGTGCATGGGAGAAGGTCTCCTTGCGGTCGACGTCGAAGCTGATCACAAGGTCGAAGTTGACCCGATGGCTGGCGCTGTCCACATAGAGCCCGTGATACTGCAGGACGCCCGCGTCCTTCTCGACAAGCTCCTTGAGCGCCGCCTCGATCTTGGCCGTGTCGCCCTCGCAGTTGGAGTTGCATGAGTAGATGCCAACTGTGTGGATGATGACGCCCGTCTCGCGCATGACGGCAAGCTGCAGCTGGCGAGTGATCTTGTCTATGTCGCGGGCGGTGAGGGTCTCGTCAACCTCGATGTGCACCGAGCCTTGCAAGCGCTGGGGGCCATAGTCGTTGAGGATGAGGTCGTAGGCACCGCGCACGCCGTCCACCTCGCTCATGACCTGCTTGACGTGAAGCGCTAGCTCGCTGTCGACGCGTTCGCCCAAGATCTTGCTGAGCGCCTCTTGCAGCATTTCGACACCGCTCTTGATGATGATGAGCGAGATGCCGGAGGCGAGCCATGCCTCAAGGCAGATGCCGGTCGTGAGATACAGGATGGCGGCAAGGAGGGTGGAGGCGGAGATGAGCGCGTCCATGGATGCGTCCTGTCCGGAGGCCACCAAGGTGCCCGAGTCGAGCCGTTTGCCCTGACCCTTCACGTAGTTGCCAAGCACGATCTTCACGAGTACGGCCACGGCGACAACGATGAGCGTGACCGTCTCGTAGCTGGGCGTCTCGGGATGGATGATGCCGTTTATGGACTCCATGAGCGAGGTGAGGCCAGCCCAGAGCACGATTGCGGAGACGATGATGGAGCTAAGGTACTCGGCGCGGCCATGCCCGTAGGGATGGCTGTGGTCTGGCTGCTTGCTCGCCACGCGCGTGCCGATGATGGTGATGATGGAACTTGCGGCGTCGGACAGGTTGTTGACGGCGTCGAGGATGATGGCGATCGAGTTCGAGAGAATGCCGACGCCGGCCTTGAAGGCGGCGAGCGTCACGTTGGTCACGATGCCGATGACGCTTACGCGAACGATGGCGCTGTTTCTCTCCCTCTCGCTCTTCAAGAGGCCGTAAGTGTCTTGTTCGACCATGTCTGCTCCTTCCTTTGCGGGCGAGGGAAGATGCGTCCTGCCTGACGTATGCTATGCCGAAATCCGTGCGTAGCCACCCATCTTTTCTGCAAACGTGCGATGAAATCGTGTTGCTTTGCTCTGCTTGCGCACCTCGTTGACGCTCTGCGATATTCTCAAAACATCATTTGCTGAAAATTAGGTGAACGGCATTAGAAAATCAGCAAACGGAGTTTTTGGAGTCTGTCTCATGAAGTTGATGGAAGAGAAAATCCTTCGCGAGGGGCAGATTCTGCCTGGCGATATTTTGAAGGTCGGAAGCTTTCTCAACCAGAACATCGACATCGATTTTTTGGGAGACATGGCCAACGAGTTCGCTCGCCTCTTCGCCCATGAGGGTGTCACAAAGGTCCTGACCATCGAGGCGAGTGGCATTGCCATTGCGACCGCCGTCGGTATGAAGCTCGGCGCGTCGGTGCTCTTTGCCAAGAAGCACCGCACCAGCAACGTCGATGGACAGCCCTACTCCGCCCCCGTTCACTCCTTCACCCACAACGAAGACTACGAGGTGCTCGTGAGTCGCGACTATCTGTCATCAACAGACCGCGTGCTGATCGTGGACGATTTTCTCGCCAATGGACAGGCCGTCAATGGCCTGTTTTCTCTTTGCGAGCAGGCTGGTGCTCAGGTGGTCGGCGTTGGTATCGCTATCGAGAAGTGCTTCTCTGGCGCAGGTGACAAGCTGCGTGCCCAGGGTGTGCACCTTGAGTCGCTGGCGATGATCGAATCGATGTCCGAAGACAACATTGTGTTCAGGCGTGAGGACAACTCGCGCTAGACAAGGAGGCTGGGGCAAGAAGGGCTCCCGGCAAACTTCAAGGGAAGGTATTAAGGAACATGAAGCAGATTTCCATGGACCGTCGTCAGGCGCTGAAGCTTGGTATGGGCAGCGCTGCCGCGCTCGCGCTCACTGCGTGCAAGACCGGAAAAGACGGCGGCTCCGGAGCAGCGCCTGCCAAGGATGCCAAGGTGGGTCTCATCTGCCTGCACGACGAGAACTCTCCGTACGACCGCAACTTCCTGGATGCCTTCAACAAGGCAGTCGAGCAGCTGGGGCTTAATCCTGACTCCTGCCTCGTCAAGACGAACATCCCCGAGGGCCAGGAGTGCTATGACGCCGCCGCAGAGCTTGCCGATGCCGGCTGCGTCGCCGTCGTGGCTGACTCGAACGGCCACGAGGACTACATCCTCCAGGCTGCCTCCGAGTTCCCCGAGGTTCACTTCTGCTCGGCCACGGGCACCAAGGCTCACACCTCGGGTCTCGACAACTTCCACAATGCCTTCGCCTCCATCTACGAAGGCCGCTACCTCACGGGCGTTGCTGCCGGCATGAAGCTCAAGGAGCTCGCTGACGCTGGCAAGCTGAAGGGTGCCGCTCCCAAGATCGGCTACGTGGGTGCCTATCCCTACGCCGAGGTCATCTCTGGCTATACCTCCTTCTACCTGGGTGTCAAGTCCGTCATGCCCGATGTCACCATGGACGTCACCTACACTGGCACCTGGTATGACGAGGCTGCCGAGAAGGAGGCTGCCAACAAGCTTATGGAGGATGGCGCTGACCTCATCTCCCAGCACGCCGATTCCATGGGCGCACCCACCGCGTGCGAGAACGCCGGCGTTGTCGACGTCGCTTACAACGGCTCGATCATCGACGCCTGCCCCAAGACCTCGCTCATCTCCGCGGCAATCAACTGGGAGCCCTACTTTGCCTACTTCTTCAAGGCTGCCCAGGAGGGCTCGACCATCGATGCCGACTGGACGGGCAGCCTGAAGGACGGTTCGGTGGTGCTTACCGAGCTGAACAAGGATATCGCGGCAGCTGGTACCGCCGAGAAGCTCGAGGAGATCAAGGCCAAGCTCGAGGACGGTTCGCTCCATGTCTTCGATACCACTACCTTCACCGTCAATGGCAAGCAGCTCGATTCCTATCAGGCCGACGTCGACGACGACGCCGAGCATAAGGGCGATACCGAGGTGGTCGCTGACGGCTACTTCCATGAGTCCGAGAAGCGTTCTGCTCCCTATTTTGACTTGAAGATTGACGGCATCAATCTGGTCGAGTCCAAACAGTAAGACTTACAACGGCGTGACAGGCGGCCTCCGGTAAATCGGGGGCCGTCTCGTTTTTTGCGCCTTGCCCCTTGCGGGGCACGACGGTTCCGGGCTTTTTGCTTTGGTGCCGAGACGCAATACCAACGACGATGCGGAAAGAAGTTCCATGGCTGAAAAGCAGCTTGCCGTGCGCATGCGCGGCATCACCAAGGACTTTGCCGGAAAGGTCCTGGCCAACGACAACGTTGACCTCGACGTCTATCACGGCGAGATCCTAGCCCTGCTTGGCGAGAATGGCAGCGGCAAGACAACCCTCATGAACTCGCTGGCGGGCATCTACTTTCCTGACAGCGGAACGATCGAGATCGATGGCGAGAAGGTCTCCATCGCCTCTCCGAAGGATGCCTTCGACCACGGTATCGGCATGGTCCACCAGCACTTCAAGCTCGTGAACGTCTTCACGGCGCTGGAGAACATCGTGCTGGGCATCAACGACGGCGGCAAGTATGACCTTTCGGCTGCCGCCGAGAAGGTCCGCCAGATCTGCGATACCTACGGCTTTGACGTTAACCCAAAGCAGAAGGTCTGCGACATGTCCGTCTCGCAGAAGCAGACGGTCGAGATCGTAAAGCTCCTCTACCGCGGCGTGGACACGCTCATCCTCGACGAGCCGACGGCGGTTCTGACCCCGCAGGAGGCTGACCGCCTCTTTGACGTGATGCGCAACATGCGTGCTGAGGGCAAGTCGGTCATCATCATTACGCACAAGCTCAATGAGGTGCTTTCCATCTCCGACCGCGTTGCGGTGCTGCGCAAGGGCACCTTTGCGGGCGAGGTCCTTACGGCCGAGACGAACGCGCAGGAGCTGACCGACATGATGGTGGGCCACTCGGTGTCGCTCAACATCGATCGCCCGGAGTCGCGTCCCAGGCACCGCATGGAGCGCATTCGCGTGAAGAACCTTACGGTGCGCGACCACGAAGGCGTCACCAAGCTCGACGACGTGAGCTTCTCCACCTATAACGGCGAGATCTTGGGCATCGCGGGCATCTCTGGCAGTGGACAGAAGGAGCTCCTTGAGAGCATCGCCGGATTGCAGAGGCCCGAAAGCGGCAGTGTTGAGTACGTGGTCAACACGGTGGGCGAGCTCGAGGAGGTCGAGCAGCTCGTGGGCATGGACCCCGTCAAGATTGCCGAGCTGGGCATCGTGCTGTCATTCGTTCCCGAAGACCGCCTGGGCATGGGACTCGTGGGAAACATGGACCTGGCCGACAACATGATGCTGAGGTCTTACCGCAATGGCACCTCTCCCTTCGTGGATCGCAAAGCTCCCCGCCAGCTCGCTGAGCGCGTCGTTGACGAGCTGGCCGTCAAGACCCCTGGCATCGACACGGCGGTGAGCAGCCTTTCGGGCGGCAATGTCCAGAAGATCCTCGTTGGCCGCGAGATCGCCTCGGCGCCGACGGTGCTGCTGTGCGCCTACGTGGTGCGTGGCCTTGACGTTGGTTCTTCTCACCTCATCTACGACCTGCTCAATCGCCAGAAGGGCAACGGGGCCTCCGTCGTCTTTGTTGGCGAGGACCTCGACGTTCTTCTCGAGCTCTGCGATCGCATTCTGGTGCTGTGCGGTGGCAAGGTGAGCGGCATCGTTGACGCGCGCACCGCCACCAAGGCACAGCTCGGACTCATGATGACCAAGATGGAAGGGGGCGAGGCATAGATGGTGCACATCAGCAAACGCTTGAGAATGCCGGTTGCCCAGGCAATGGCCGTTCGACTGGGCGCAATCGCGCTCGCGCTGCTTGTCTGCGGCATCATTACGACCTTGACCACGGGGCTGAACCCCCTTGATGTCTACGCCTCCATGTTTGACGGCGCCTTTGGCACCGAGCGTAAGTTCTGGGTCATGCTCAAGGAGGTGGCGGTGCTGCTGTGCGTCTCGCTTGCCTTGACGCCGGCCTTTCGCATGCGCTTCTGGAACCTTGGCGGAGAGGGACAGGTGCTCATGGGTGCGCTTGTTACCGCTGCCTGCATGATCAACCTTGCCGACCTCGTTCCCGAGGGCCTTCTCTTTGTGCTCATGCTCGTGCTCGCGCCTGTGGCGGGCGCTCTTTGGGCGGCTATCCCGGCCCTCTTCAAGGCGCGCTGGAACACCAACGAGACCCTCTTCACCTTGATGATGAACTATGTGGCCACGCAGCTTGTTGCCTACTCCATCATCAAGTGGGAGTCGTCCAAGGGCTCCGGCAAGGTGGGCGTCATCAACCAGTCGAGCAACGTGGGTTGGTTGCCGGCCATTGGCGACAACAAGTACCTGCTCATTGTTCTGCTCGTTGCCCTTGTTTGCGTTGCCATGTATGTCTACCTGGCCCACAGCAAGCATGGCTTTGAGATCGCCGTGGTGGGAGAGAGCGTTGACACCGCTCGCTACCTTGGCATCAAGGTGAACCGCGTTATCGTTCGCACCCTGCTGCTCTCTGGCGCGGTCTGCGGCTTTACGGGCTTCTTGCTGGTTTCGGGTGCCGACCACACCATCACGACCACCCTTGCGGGCGGTGCTGGCTTCACCGGCGTCATGGTTGCCTGGCTTGCCAAGTTCAACCCCTTTGCGATGATTGGCTCGAGCTTCCTGCTCGTCTTCATGGAGATGGGTGCCGACGAGATCTCGACGGCGTTCGGCCTTAACCATGGCTTTGGCGACATCCTTACCGGCGTCATCCTTTTCTTCATCATCGGTAGCGAATTCTTCATCAACTACAAGCTCAATTTCCAGGCGAAGGAGGTTGAGGCCCATGTTTGATTTGGTTGGCTTCATTCCTCGCGCTGTCGCGCAAGGCATTCCCCTGCTGTTTGGTTGTACCGGCGAGATCATTACCGAGAAGTCCGGCAACCTCAACCTCGGCATCCCTGGCGTCATGTACGTTGGCGCCATGTCGGGCGTCATGGGCTCCTTCTTCTATGAGAGCAGCCTTGCCGACCCCGCGCAGTTCAACGCCCTTCTCGGCTTTCTCATCCCGGTCCTTTGCTGCCTGCTCGGCTCGCTTCTGATGGGCTTGATCTACTGCTTCCTCACCGTTACCCTGCGCGCCAACCAAAACGTCACCGGCCTGGCCTTGACGACCTTTGGTGTGGGCTTTGGCAACTTCTTTGGTGGCTCGCTCATTGCGCTCACGGGTTCCGACGTGCCCTCGATTGCGCTGGGTACCACGAGCTCGGTCTTCCGTACGACGATTCCGGTGCTCAGCGGCCTGGGCTGGTTCGGCGAGATCTTCTTCTCCTACGGCTTTCTTGCCTACCTCGCAATCGCTACTGCTCTCGTGGCCTCGCAGGTGCTCCTGAACACGCGCGTGGGTCTCGAGCTGCGCGCGGTGGGTGAGAGCCCTGCCACGGCTGACGCGGCGGGCATCGACATCACGCGCTACAAATACATCGCCACCTGCGTTGGTTGCATGATCGCTGGCTTGGGCGGCCTGTATTACGTGATGGACTACGCAAACGGCGTGTGGTCAAACGACGCCTTTGGCGACCGCGGCTGGCTTGCCATCGCGCTCGTGATCTTCTCGGTCTGGCGACCGACCTTGGCCATTCCGTCTTCCATCCTCTTTGGTGGCCTCTACATCCTGTATCTGTACATCCCCACGGGATCCGACTCTGCCATCAGGGAGATCTACAAGATGCTGCCCTACGTTGTTACCATCCTGGTGCTCGTCGTGTCGAGCATGCGCAATAGCCGAGAAAACCAGCCGCCCGAGAGCTTGGGACTCCCGTACTTCCGAGAGGACCGCTAGCCTGTCTCGCGTGATGGCATAGGTAAGAAGAACGCCCCGCCTACCAGCGGGGCGTTTATTTTGTTGGCCTGCCTCGCCATCGGTTCCGCCATCGGGCCTGCCACCATCTCACGGGCGCGCGCACCTCCGAGCCGCCATTTTGTGACAAAAGCAGCCCGGAAATGTCACTTTTTGGTTGGTCTACCAGCCATTTTGTGACAAAAGCAGCCCGGAAATGTCACGTTCTGGCTGGCTCTCTCGCCAACCTCGGGCCCTCTCTAATGGGAAATCGCTATCATCGGTGGGGAGAAGCGACAGCTCACCAACGAGGGGATGGTTATCATGGCAGCAGCCGAACGCGTTCAATCGAGGAGAAGTGACCGCCGCGTCGAGCGTACTCGGGAGGCGCAGCTGCATATCGCCGACGTTGACGCAAAGCTGAGCAAGGAGGTCGAGCG
>CAJOKK010000040.1 GCA_905235165.1 uncultured Atopobiaceae bacterium
TAACGTATGGCGGACGTGATTGCGCGCACGCGCATTATCTGAATGCTTTGGGGTAAAAACTGCGTTAGGCTCCGTGTTATGCGTTATGTGATTGATGACATGTGGGAGTGATGCATAGGGCACACAGTTGCTTGCCCGAGAGCGGGGGAGAAGAAATGGATTGCAAGAAGCTCTACGAGATCGTGTATGCCCTTGCCGCGCGTGATGGTCGCGAGGCCGTGCTGTTCGGCGCGGATGGCCCTGCAGCGCGCGAAGCCTTTACGCGTAGCTTGAGCTGTGACGATTTTCCCGAGGTGTGGTTTGAGTTGCCGCTTCAGGGTAAGCCCTGGCTCGACTTTCACTCCCTTGTTGCCTATAAGGATGTGGCGGGCAAGCAGCCAAGCTATGCCGGACACGATGGTTTCTACAACGACGGCCTCTCCTGGTTTGCCTCGCAGGAGCCGGGCAAGGTGCGCCAGCTGGCACTGAGCTACGATACCTCAACGGGTGATGTGGAGAGCCCCGCGGTGCAGCTGCTCGTGAATGGCCGAGATCCGTCGGTGTCGCTCGGCTATCTCGACGCCGTGGGCCGTGACGACCTGTGTCCCGCTTACCAAACCTTCGTCCAGAGCATTCCGAAAGAGTGGTATCCCTGCTACACGGGCGTCTTCCCGCGAAGGTCAACGGCGAGCGACGATCCATGGGTGCGCATCGAGTGCCTGGTGGGCGACACAAAGCAGCAGGCCTACGAGAAGGATGTCTCGTTGCTTCGCAAGGACCTCGCCAGCATCGGCCTAGTTGACCTCAACGCCGAGCTCATCTTTGGCACGCACATGCTCGCATGCTCACCCTTCCCGCTTGAGCTGCAGTTCAACGTGGGTCCCGACGGCGTGGCGCAGCCTACGCTCTCCGCCACTGTGCGCTTCTTCCCGGCCGACTGGACCAACGAGGAGCGTAAGGAGCAGATTGCCAAGCTGATGGAGCGCCTACAAGAGATGGGCCTGGTCGATGACCGTTGGACGCTCCTTGAGGAAGTAGCCTATGCGGAGCGCGTGAAGTTTGGCGAGGAAAGCGTATCGATTTCCTGCATTCCCGCCTTTCTGAAGCTGCGCTGGCGAGAGGCACAGCCGCCTGATGCCAAGGCCTACCTAGTGGCCTGGGCCCATTCCTAGTTTGGGTAGGAAGGTTCTCTGATGAGAGTTGTTCCCTACACTCCTGGTCATGACGAGGAGATACGCGCGGTCTGCATCGAGCAGGCAAATGAGCGCGCTCGCCAAGAGGAGGCCTATCGCCGATTCACTCTGCTCATGTACTGCGACGCCTATCTCAAGCATGGCATAGCTTACCTGCTGCTCGACGATGATGACGTGGTGCGGGGCTATACACTTGCGGCCGAGGATGTTCACCAGTGGCTAAGCGACTTCGCACCGTATCGCGAGAAGATCGAGGCGTTGGGTCCGGAGTACGCCGAGCGCGTCGCGCGGGAGCTTGCCTTCTACGAGACCGTTGCCGACGACTATCCGGCCCACCTGCACATCGACATCTCCGAGGACTTTACCGGTGGTGGCTACGGACGCAAGCTCATGCAAGCCCTCCTCGAGCGCCTGCGCGACGACGGCGTTAAGGGGGTGGCCTTTGGGGTGGCGCCAAAGAACGAGCGCGCCATCGGCTTTTACCGGCACATGGGCTTCGAACCCTTGGGAGACCCCGAGCAGTGCGCCGTGTTCTGTCGCAGCTTCTGATGCGTCTTCGGGCAGAAAGCCCGAATCGCCATCATAAGCGCTCCGCCCAAACCAGGTGCACCCGGTAGTTACCTGAGGCCCGCAGCCTCAAGGAGCTGCCGGGTGTAGTCGTTTTCGGGTTGGCGATAGACCTTCCTCACGGGACCCTGCTCCACGATGCGCCCCCGCTGCATGATGAGCACGCGGTCGCACACCTGGTAGACCACGCGCAGGTCGTGCGAGATGAACAGGATGGAGAGGCCCAAATCTTCGTGGAGGGACTTCAGCAAGCGTAAGACCTGCGCTTGGATGGTCACGTCAAGGGCGCTCACCGGCTCGTCCGCGATGATGAACCGTGGCTTGCGCATGAGCGCGGCGGCAATGGCCACGCGCTGCCTCTGCCCGCCTGAGAGCTCCTTCGGCAGACGGTCAAGCAGCTTCTCGGGAAGCTCAACCTGCTTGATGACCTCATGCACGCGCTCGTCGCGCTCCTCTTCGCTCCAGCTGCGGGCGGGGTCAACGCGCAGGGGCTCCTCAAGCAGCCAGCCGATGCGCTTGGAAGGGTTGAGCGAGTTGTACGGGTTCTGGAAGATCATGAGCGGGCGCTCGTGCGCAAGCGAGATCGATCCCGTGAAGGTGGGAATGATGCCGCAGATGGCCTTGGAGAGCGTGGTCTTTCCGCTGCCGGACTCTCCGCAAAGTCCCACCACTTCGCCAGGCGCAATGGAGAAGTCAACGTCAAAGAGAATCTGGTTGTTCTCGGCCTTCCGAAAGAGCTGCTTCGAGCGTGCGTGATAGTAGACGTCCAGCGACCGCACGTCGAGCACTGAGTCGTTCGTCCCGGTGTTGTAGGTGTACGTTCCCCCAAGGGGCATGGTGTGGGTGCTCGGGCTCATCGGTCTCCCTCCGCATCCTCGTCGGCGCTCAGGTCAACCGTGGGAATGGCGTCAATCAGCAGCTTTGTGTAGTCCTCGCGCGGGTGCTGAAAGACCTCTTCGGTCACGCCGGTCTCCACGACATTGCCGTTCTTCATCACGATGACGCGATGGCAGAGCTGCCGCACGAGCGACAGGTCGTGCGAGATGAAGAGGATGGCCGTTCCATGTGTGGCGTTGATGCTGCGCAGAAGCGAGATGATCTGCGCCTGGATGGTCACGTCGAGCGCCGTCGTGGGTTCGTCGGCAATGAGAATCTGCGGGTCGCCAATGATGCCGGCGCCAATCATCACACGCTGGATCATGCCGCCCGAAAGCTCGTGCGGGTACATCCGGTAGATCTTCTCGGGGTCGTTGAGCCCCACGTCGGCCATGGTCTTAAGCGCCAGTTCGCGGCGCTGCTCGGCCGAAAGATCCTTGTGGTGAATGCGCAGCGCCTCCTCCATCTGAAGCCCGATGCGATGCAGCGGGTCGAGGGAAGTCATCGGCTCCTGGAAGATGATTGAGATCTCGTCTCCCTGGTAAGAGCGCAGGCGATCGCGCTTGCAGGTGAGAAGGTCGCAGTCATCGTAGAGAATGTGGCCGCTGCAGGTGAGCGAGTGGCGGGGGAGAAGCCCCGCGATGGCCAGCGCCGAGAGGCTCTTGCCCGACCCGGACTCGCCAACAAGCCCCAAGATCTCTCCCTCGTGAAGGGTGAGGTTGAAGTCGTTGACGGCAACCTCGGGAAAGCCGTGGTCGTGAAACTCGATATGCAGGTTTTGCACCTCGAGGATGACCTTCTCGTCAGTTGCTTGCTGCACGGGAGCTCCCATGACTACTCCAGACCTTCGGTGTCGCTGCGCAGGCCCTCGCCCATGAGCGAGAAGCCCAGGACCATCACGATAATGACCAGGCCCGGCCCCAGAACCGTCCACGGCGCAGCGAAGAAGACCTCCTGCGAGGCAGAGACCATCTGTCCGAGCGAGTCAAACGGGGGCTGCGAGCCAATGCCCAGATAGCTGAGGGCTGCCTCCGAAAGCACGGCGTTATTGAAGCCGATGAGCAGGTTGGAGAGAAGCACGCCGTTGATGTTGGGCAGGATGTGCACGAAGATGACGCGCAGGTCGCTCACGCCCTGCAGGCGCGCGTTCTTGACGTAGTCGAGGTGCTTGCAACGAATGTACTCGCCGCGCACGACGCGCGCGAAAGACGGGATGAAGGCAATGCCGAGCGCCCACATCACCTTGAAGGTGCCCGACCCAAAGAGCGAAACGAAGACCAAGGCCAGAAGCACGTTGGGGAAGGCAAAGAGCGCATCCATCACGCGCATGACGATCTCGTCGACGATGCCGCCAAAGTAGCCGCAGATGGCGCCGAGCAGGGTGCCAACGCCCGCGCCGATGGTGACGGTGCCAAGCGCGACGAGCAGCGTGATGCGCGTGCCGTAAGTTACGCGCGCAAACACGTCGCGGCCCATCTTGTCGGTGCCCATGAGGTGGCCGGGCGAGGGCGGCTGCAGGCGGTCGGGAGTGAGCGTCGTGGCACCAAAGGGGGAGAAGATCACCCCAAGGATGACGAGAACCAGCACGGCTGCGGTAAGGGCGAGCCCGACGCAGAAGAGGTCGGGCCTCGGCAGCTCCTTGATGCGCTGGCGCAGGGTGTTCGTGCCTTGCCGCATGCTAGTCCTCCTCGCCGATTCGGGGGTCAAGGACCCGATAGGAGATGTCCACGAGGAGGTTAACGACGATGATGACAATCGCTATCCACATGACGATGGCAAGCACGACGGGGTAGTCGCGGTTGCCGATGGAAGTGAGGAGCGTGTTCGAAATGCCGGGAATGTTGAACACGCGCTCAACGACAAGCGAGCCGGCAAGCAGGTTGGCCAGGCTCATTCCCAGGAAGGTGATGACGGGGAGAAAAGCGTTCTTGAGCACATGGCCAAAGAGCACGCCGTTGGTGTCGTTGCCTCGGCTGTAGGCCGTGCGCGTGTAGTTCTTGCCCGCCTCCTCAAGGATCGACCCGCGCAGCAGCTTTGCCGTCTGCGCGGCACGAGGCAGCGCGATGGCGATGGCGGGGAAGGCCAGATAGGCCAGAAAGCCCGCCAGGTCCTGCGTCGGGGAGACAAAGCCTCCCGGAGAGAAGAGGTGGAGCACCATGCCGAAGAGCCAGCTGATGAGGATGCCCGACAGGAAGGAGGGGATGGCCATGATCACCTGGTTGACCACGAGAAGCACGCGGTCGAGTCGTGAGCCGGCATGCTTGCCGGTGAAGATGCCCATGGGCAGGGCGATGAGGCACATGAGGACGAAGGAGAGGAGCGCAAGCGAGAGCGTGACGGGCAATTTTGCGGCGAGGAGCTCCGACACCGGTTGCTTGTAGATGTAGGAGACTCCCCAATCGCCCGTCACGAAATCGCTGAGCCAACGCAGATACTGCACAGCGATCGGCTGGTCGAGCCCGAGCTGGGCACGCGCCTCGGCAAGTCGCTCAGGAGTTGCCGAGGTGCCGATCAACCGAGTTGCCACGTCACCCGAGATGAGATCGAAGCTGATGAACAGAACCAAGCTCACCGCAAGGAGGGTGAAAACAGTCGAGGCAATTTTCTTGAGGATGAATCGCATGTGCCAATCTCGCGTTCCGTAACCTTGCGTGTAGCGGTGGGCCTACTGGGCAGGCTTGATGGCCGCGAGGTCCTGCACGTAGAAGGGATAGAAGGTGTAGCCGTCGAAGCGGTTGTTGAGCGCCACGAAGCTCGGCAGGTCCTGGATGTAGACGGCTGCGCACTCGTTCGAGAGGATCCTCTCGCAGTCCTTGTACAGCTCGGTCTTCTCCGCCTCATCGGTAGCCGCGCGAGCCTTGGCGTAGGTCTGGTCGTAGGCATCGCTCTTGAAGGAGACGAAGTTGACGGGAGAATCGCTGGCAAAGCGAGCGAGCAGGGAGGTGGGGCTCATCGTGGAGGCGTCCAGGCCGATGACCGTTCCCTCAAACTGGTGACCCGAGTAAACATCGGAGAGCCAGGTATTCCACTCGAGCTGCTGGATGTTGGCAGTGACGCCGATCTTGGCGAGCTCCTCCTTGAGGACCTCGGCGGTCTCGATGTGCTGCTGGTGGGTTGAGCTGACCGAAATGGTGAAGGTGAAGCCGTCGGGGTAGCCGGCCTCGGCAAGCAGCTCGCGCGCCTTATCGAGGTTCTGGTTGTAGGTGTCGTTCAGCTCGGGCAGGTAGTACTTCTTGAAGGCGGGGTACATGCTGCTGCCCACCTCGACGCCCTTGCCGTCAGAGACGTTGTCCATGATCTCCTGCGGGTCGATGGCATAGGCCAGCGCCTGGCGCACGCGCACGTCGTCAAAGGGCTTGACGGCGTTGTTGAGGTAAAGCGCCTGTACGAGGTTCATGGTGCCCTCGTAGATGGTGAACTTGTCCTTGGGAAGCTGGGAGATCTGCGCGGCGGGGAGTCGGTAGACCATGTCAATCGTGCCGCCGGCAAGGTCCATGCCGAGGGAGTCGGTGTTGTGGATGACCTTGAAGACGGCCTTGTTGATGTGGGCAGCGTGCTCCTTGTTCCAATAGTCGTCAAACTTCTCGAGCACGACGTTTTCGAGCGGCGAGCGCGAGGAGAACTTGTAGGGGCCGGTGCCGACGGGGTTCGACTCAAGGTCGCTCACGTGCGCGGGCGTGATGCCAAGAACGAAGAAGGGGAGAAAATCGGTGTCGGGCTTGGTAAGCACGACCTTCACGTGGTTCTCGTCAACGATCTCAACCTGATCGACCTCGTTAAAGGAGGAGACGAGCGTGCCGCCGATGGTGTCATCACGATAGCGCTCGATGGAGTATTTGACGTCTTCGGCGGTGAAGTCGGTGCCGTCATGGAACTTGACGCCCTGGCGCAGGGTGAAGGCATAGGTCTTTCCGCCGTCCTCAACGCTCCATTCGGTCGCAAGGGCGGGCTGCAGGTTGCCCTCGACGTCGGCGCTGATGAGGCCGTCATAGATGTTGAAGAGAACCTCGTGAGTGGCTGCGGACGCGGCATGGGCCGGATCGAGGGAGTCGATGTCTTCGGTGATGCCGATATTGATGGTGTCGGTATTTGCCGCGACTGCGGATGTGGCAGGCTGGCTTGAGCCACAGGCGGCAAGGGAGAAGGACATCGCGAGGGCGAATGTCACGGTGAGCAGGGCGAGAAGTGCGCTGTGTCGCTTCATGTCTCTGGCTCCTTTGAGGTGTAGATGAATGTGAAGACATGCCATTACTGCAGAAAGTCTAACTTTTCACAGGTTACCAAGGTAGAAGAAGGGTAACGAAGATATTTGCAAAGTTGCAAAGCTTGCAGAGGACGATTCTGCTAGCGGAGTAGTTTTAGCAGGCGGCGACCCCGGGAGGGAGGGCAAGCGGGCGGAAGGGGGCCGCGGGACGGGCCGTTTCTGCCTGACTCTGCGGCAGTGAGGAGCGAAGGCGCGGCGGGAGCGAGGATGTGTTTGAGCGAGCGAAGCGAGCGAGTTCCGCAGCTGCCGCGCCTGAGCGACGAACGCCCTTGCCGCAGCGGAAGGCAGTAACGGCCCGTCCCGCGGCCCCCTCCCGCCCGCTTGCCCTCCCTCCAGGGGGTCGCAGCCCCGTCCCCCGGTTGATCTACGACCTTCACGCGTTGGATGGCAGCGGTCGAGCAAGCCCGTGCTCTTCTCTCAGGTTTTCTCAGATCTTTCCTCCGAAACTGTTTGGACCGCTCCGTAGGGGGTAGCATGTCTGCCGTTGGGCGAATGACGGGGCCATCGTGGCCTCGTTCAAGAAATGCTCGGCTAGACTCACACGGATAACTTTCGAGATTCAGGGAATATCATGGAGCTACGCGTACTCAACTACTTCCTCGTCGTTGCCCAAGAGAGCAACATCACGACGGCTGCCGCCCGTTTGCACATCGGCCAGCCGACGCTTTCGCGTCAGCTCAAGGATCTCGAGCGCGAACTGGGCCAGAGCCTCTTTGTGAGGCAGTCGCACGGCATCCGCCTCACCGAGGAGGGTCGTTTGCTGCAGAGCTATGCCACGCAGATGGTTGAGCTGGCCAATCGCGTTGAGCGTGACTTTGCCAGCATGAGCCTTGAGCCCAAGCCCTTGGGAGAGGTGCGTCTGGGCGGTATCGATGCCTACTTTGACCTGCTGGCGGAGTTCTCCAAGCTTGCTCGTGACGAGCAGCCCACGCTCACCATTCACTATTCGCCCTGTTCCGCTACGGACGCGCTCGCCCTTGTCGACCACGGCCTTCTCGATTTCGCGCTCGTCTCCTCGCAGGCGAATCTCTCGCACTATGCCACGCTTGAGATGCCGCGTTCCTGGTCTTGGATCGCTTACATGAGGGAAGACCATCCTCTGGCAAACAAGGACAAGATCACGCGAGAAGATCTGGCGGGCCAGTCGCTTTTGACCTATGACCAGGCGCTCAAGGCCCCCTTTGAGGATGATGTCGTGGCGGCGTGGCTTGGTGAAGACTTCTCCAACGTCACCATTGCAGCAACGTCGAACCTCTCTTCCATGCTTCGTGGTTTCGCGAGCGAAGGATTGGGAATACTCCTTACTTGGGGTCGGCCGAGAGAGGCACCAGAGCCGGGAATGGCGGTAGTGCCCTTGGATCCGCCCATCGAGGAGCGAGGCGTCATCGCGTGGGCGCAGGATCGTCCGCTTACCGACGCTGCTGCCTACATGCTCGAAAAAGGGCGCCAACTGGCGGTGAACGCGACGCTCGGCGAATAAAAATCGAGAGCAAAGAGTAAATCCCAAGCTATAGCGGCTATGCCTAAAAGGCATGTCAACTTATCTCAAATAAGCATTTCATTTTCGTCCCTACTTACGTAAAATTTGCACATAAGTGTAGGAATTGTAGAGTGGCTGACTGCGGCTCTTCGCTCTACACAAGGGGAAAGAGAAGTCGATTGCACGTAAAGGAGGTAGGTTGATGGTAGGTATTGTTCTTGCCAGTCACGGTAGGTTCTCCATGGGAATCAAAGAGTCGGGTCAGATGATCTTTGGTCCTCAGGAAGCCCTGGTTGCAGTCGTCCTTACGCCCGAGATGGGTCCCGAGGACTTCCGTAACAAGGTGCTGGCGGCCATCGAGGCGCTGGGTAATCCAGAGCAAATCTTGTTCCTGGTTGATCTTTGGGGTGGTACGCCCTTCAACCAGATCAGCACGCTCATCGAGGAGCGCGGTGGCGAGGACTGGGTGGCTGTCACGGGTCTGAGCCTTCCGATGCTCGTCGAGGCCCTTGGCGACCGCATGGGCATGAATACGGCCAAGGAGATTGCTCAGGCAATCAAGCCCGAGGCCAAGGCCGCCGTGCGCATCATCCCGGCGGGTTGTGAGATCGAGGACGCCGCTCCGGCTGCCGCAGCCGCTGCTGCCGCCCCCGCAGCTGCCATTCCCGAGGGAACGGTTCTTGGCGACGGTCATATTGACATCGCCTTTGCGCGCGTCGATACGCGCCTGCTCCACGGTCAGGTGGCAACTACCGTCACCAAGCAGGTTAACCCTGACCGCATCATCGTCTGCTCCGACAACGTTGCTCGCGATGACCTCCGTAAGTCCATGATCGAGCAGGCGGCCCCTCCTGGAGTCAAGGCTCACGTCGTTCCCATCGACAAGATGATCGCAGTCTCCAAGGATCCGCGCTTCGGTGCTACCCGCGCCATGCTCCTCTTCGAGACGCCGCAGGATCTGCTGCGCGCTGTTGAGGGCGGAGTCGACATCAAGGAAGTCAACCTGGGTTCCATGGCCCACTCGAAGGGCAAGGTTGTCGTTACCAACGCAATCGCTATGGATCAGGACGACGTCGACACGCTCGAGAAGCTCGCTTCCAAGGGCATCAAGTTCGACGTCCGCAAGGTTCCCGCAGATTCGCCTGAGCCGTTCGATGCCGTCATTAAGAAGGCTAAGTCCGAGCTCGCGGCCCAGAAGTAGCAAAAGGAGGATCACGTATGAATCCCATTTCTATCGTACTCGTCATCCTCGTCGCCCTCCTTGCTGGTATGGAAGGCGTTCTTGACGAGTGGCAGTTCCACCAGCCGCTGGTGGCCTGCACCCTTATTGGTCTGGTTACCGGTCACATCCAGGAGGGCATCCTCCTCGGTGGCTCCCTTCAGATGATGGCCCTTGGTTGGGCAAACGTCGGCGCCGCTGTGGCACCTGACGCGGCACTGGCTTCCGTGGCCTCCGCCATCATCATGGTCCAGGGCCTCAGCGGTGGTAGCGCTGACACCCAGACCGCCATCACGACCGCTATCGCACTCGCCGTGCCTCTGTCGGTCGCTGGTCTGTTCCTGACCATGCTTTGCCGTACCGCGGCTATCCCCATCGTTCACTTCATGGACGCTGCTGCCGAGACCGGCAACTTCCGCGCCATCGAGATGTGGCAGATCATCGCCATCCTCATGCAGGGCGTTCGTATCGCCATCCCCGCTGCGCTGCTCTGCGCCGTTCCGGCTGAGGCCGTTACCGGCATGCTGAACTCCATGCCCGAGTGGCTGTCCGGCGGCATGTCCGTCGGCGGCGGCATGGTTGTCCGTCGGCGGCGGCATGGTTGCTGCAGTCGGTTACGCAATGGTCATCAACATGATGGCCGCCCCCGAGGTCTGGCCCTTCTTCGCACTCGGCTTCATCGTCGCCTGCATCCCCGACCTGACCCTCATCGCCCTTGGTGGCGTTGGCCTGTCCCTGGCCATCATCTACCTTGGCCTCAAGGACTACGCCAAGCAGAATGGTGGTAGCGGTGCCGGCTCGGGTGACCCCCTCGGCGACATTCTCAACGACTACTAAGATCTACGAGCCAACTAAGGAGTGTGATAACAAATGGCAGAGCATACCGATAAGAATCAGATTCAGCTTAGCAAGAGCGATCGTATCGCCGTCTGCATGCGTCACCAGTACCTGCAGGGCTCGTGGAACTTCGAGCGTATGCAGAATGGTGGCTGGTGCTACTCGATGATCCCCGCCATCAAGGCCCTTTATCCCAAGAAGGACGACCAGATCGCGGCTCTCAAGCGTCACCTTGAGTTCTACAACACCCACCCCTACGTTTCCGCACCCGTCATGGGCGTTACCCTCGCACTCGAGGAGGAGCGCGCTAACGGTGCCGACATTAACGACCAGGCTATCCAGGGCGTTAAGGTTGGTATGATGGGCCCGCTGCCCCGTCTTCTGGTTCACCATCCGCCCGATCCTCGGTGCTCTTGGTGCATCCCTTGCTCTCGGTGGCTCCCTCATGGGTCCGCTGCTCTTCTTCATCGTGTGGAACCTCATCCGTATCGCCTTCCTGTGGTACACGCAGGAGTTTGGCTACAACGTGGGTACCACCATTGCTCAGGACCTTTCCGGTGGCATGCTCGGCAGGATTACCGAGGGCGCTTCCATCCTGGGTATGTTCATCATTGGTGCCCTTGTTCAGCGCTGGGTTTCCATCACCTTCACCCCGATCGTCTCCACGGTCACGCAGTCCGATGGCGCCTACATCAAGTGGGAGGAGCTCCCGGCTGGTGCTGACGGCATCAAGGCTGCCCTCGAGCAGTACTCTGCTCTTGGCCCCAACGCCCTGAACGTCGAGAAGGTCACCACCCTTCAGCAGAACCTCGACCAGCTGATTCCTGGTCTCGCCGCACTGCTCCTCACGCTGCTGTGCTGCAAGCTCCTGAAGAAGGGCGTCTCCCCGATCGTCATCATCCTGGCGCTCTTCGCTCTGGGTATCTGCGGTCGCGTTCTCGGCTTCATGTAAGATCTCCGAACGCTCGGCCTACCTTGCCGTTCTCCTTAAGGCCTAGTGTTCATACGGCGCACCTGCTGCTTTATTGCAGTGGGTGCGCCTTTCCTTTACGCTTATACAGCTAGTTGCGGGCTGCGAATGGGCCCGATGTCTCGTGCAAATCAGACGCCCTCCCGGCGTCTCTCGCCTGTGAGGAATCCCTATGGCTCAATCGATGAACAGCTCCGTTGACTACGTGGTGAGTGCCACGTCCTTTGCCGGCCTCGGCACCTACGGGAGCATGATGGTGGGCAACAAGGCGCTTGAGTTCTATAACGAGCGCAACCCCGAAGACTATATCCAGATTCCCTGGGAAGAGGTCGACTACATCTCGGCAGAGGTGATCGGCAAGCGCATCGTTCGCTTTGCCGTCTTCATCCGTCAGGGAGGGAGCTTCTCCTTCTCGACGCGTGACAACAAGGCTACCTTGCGGGCAATCACCGCCTATGTCGACGAGGACCGCATGCGTCGATCGATCTCCTTCCTTGACGTGGTCAAGGCGGGCTTCGGCGTTGTTGGCAGGACCATCACGAAGCCCTTCAGGAAGGGCGACAAGTAGCGTTTAAGCTTCGTCCTAAGCTGCTCTGAGGGGGAGGACTCTATGTTGCTCTTGGTAGGTGCGTACCTCGCAAGCCTTCTTCCTGCCCTGGCCATGTATTGCTGGGTGCGCTCCCTCAAGTCGGATGAGGCATATCGACGCACGCTCAAGCGGGCCCTGCTGAATGGCCTTCGGTCGGTCCTTCCGGTCTTGCTTTTCTCCGGCAGCTTCGCGCTGCTCGAGAGGTTCATCGGCTTGAAGGGCGCCGATCCGGTGTACGAGCGACTCTACCGCTGCTTTCTCGTGTTTGCCTTCTCTGAGGAGCTGGCTAAATACCTCGCCTTCAAACGTGCACTCAAGCAGGCTCGCTACGAGTTCTCGCGACTCGATGCCATTATCTTCTGCGCCATCGCCGCCTTGGGTTTTGAGCTGATTGAAAGCCTCGTCTATGCCTTTGGGACTAACGCTCCCCAGATGATTGTGCGTGGCGTCACGCTCATGCACTTTGGCTATGGCTTCATCATGGGCTATTTCGAGACGGGCTACATGAAGACCGGCGATAAGCGCCAGCTACTGGCGGGCCTGCTCATTCCGATGCTGCTCCACGGCCTCTATGACTACTCCCTCACACCGGAGCTCGAGACCCTGAATCACTACATTCCCGTCGTGGGCTTGGCGCTTGCCTTCTTCTCGATGGTGCTTGTCGTCGTCTTTATCCTCTTCGTGCGCAAGCATCGAGACGATCCGCGCTTCGCCGAGCCGCTGTAGATTGCGGCAGGGGACAAGGACGCCTTGTCGCGGCCTTTGACCCTTGTAGATTGCGGCAGGGGACAAGGGCGCCTTGTCGCCTCTTTGGCCCTTAGAAGAGCGTGCCCTTGAGGCAGACCATCGGGCGGTTGTGGTCGTAGTCCCAGCTGTGATGCGCGTCGCCACGGCAGAAGCGCGCGTGCTCGCAGGAGCGGCAGGTCTCGCAGGAATCCGAGAGGTCGCGGCGAAAGAGCTCGAAGCGCTTCTCCCATACGTCACTCAGGCGATCTGTGCGGATGTTGCCTTGTATGGTCTCGCTACGACGCTCGATGTCCAGACAGGCCCCGATGTCGCCATTCGCCATGATTGAGGCCGTGTAGATGCCGGCGTTGCAGAGCCAGTACCACTCGCGGACTTCGGCCTCGTATTCCAGGCCCAGATAGTGGCTGCAGCCATACTCCAAAGGATAGCCCGCAGCGCGCTTCTCGCGGATGAAGTCGAGCAGGCGCACGTAGTCCTCGCGCGTGAGCATGAGGTCTTGGTGGCGCAGGGCTCGTCCGATGGGTTCCAAGTTGACGATGCGCCAAGAGTCGATGTCCAAGCCGTCCATGATGGCGAAGAGCTCGTCAAGCTGGTCAAGGTTAGCGTGGTTGACCACGGTGGTCACCTGGACGTTCTGGAAGGCGTTAGTGTCGATGAGGTTCTGGATGCCGGCCATGGCACGGTCGTAGGCACCTACGAGGCCGCGGAGCGCGTCGTGCGTCTCGCGCAGGCCATCAATCGAGACCGAGATGGTGCCCATGCCCGTCTCGGCGAGACGACGCGCGATTTCGGGCGTGACCAAGGTGGCGTTGCTCGTCATCCCCCAGTGAAAACCCGCCTCGCGTGCGTGCTCCATGATGGTGAAGAAGTCGTCTCTGAGAAGGGGCTCACCACCCGTAATGCAGAGCAGCATGTGCGAGATATCGAAGTCGCGCTTCACCTGGTCGATGATGCCGATCCATTCGTCGCAGGTCAGCTCATCTGCACGAGCGGCCGTGCAGGAGCTTCCGCAGTGGAAGCAGTGCTCGTTGCAGGCGAGTGTGAGCTCGAAGAAGAGCCTGCGGAGCTCGGGCTTGTCGTAGAGCTTGTGGACGTGGTTGGCGAGCCTACTCAGATGTTCCGTCTTGACCTGCGCGATGCTCATCGTCGCTTCCTTGTTGCTCGTCGGGCGTATTGGTTTCGTCGGAACTGTCTTCAGAATTGCCTTCTTCCCCGAGCTCCTCGAAGTACTCGGGCGGGCCATAGAGCGATATGGGCTCGTTCATCTCTTCGTTAAACCCATCGCCCCTGCCGGGCGGGCCATACACGTCGACGGGCTCATTTTGACTAGGGTCATAGGAGCCGGGGGAATCGGGGACGTTCGCCTGATTATTGCAGCTGGTGAGGCAGGGCATCGAGGCGCTGAGCGCGGCAATGATGCCTGCAGCGGTGATTTGCTTGCGTGTGGGTTTTTTCATGGCGCACCTCCGAAGGCTCGCAGCTCACGGCTCATTGTAACGCGCAGGTGCGGCCCTATGTTAGGATGGGTGCGTTTGAAGATGCACGAGCGCCGCTTGCCGGCGTCTCGAGTCCAAAAGAAAGGAACATCATGATCAAGGAGCTCGTTACCGACAAGGCGATTCTGTCCAAGCGCTGCGAGAAGGCAACTGCTGAGGACGCGGAGGTCGCTCAAGACCTTATCGACACCATTCAGACTCTGGATGAGGCTGCCTGCCTCGCAGCCAACCAGATTGGCGTGACCAAGGCGATCGGTGTCTGGATGGACGACGATGACCAGCTTCACGTTGTCTATAACCCGCGCCTGATGATGGGTTTGCAGGCCGCTCGCGTCGAGGAGACCTGCATGACGCTGGATGAGCCCGTTGTGGTGACCCGCTTCAACAAGGCGAAGGTCTACTTCGAAGAGCTGGTTGACGGTGAGCTCGTTGCCCGCAGGCACGATTACACGGGTTGGGAGTCGCAGATGCTCCAGCACATCATCGACCACTGCCAGGGAAAGCTGGTCTAAGAACTAGCTGCACAGTGAGTCAGTTACCGTAGTCCTTTTTGACTCATTTCACTTTTGATGTGATGGGGAGGGGGCGGGGCGGAAGGACTCACGTGAACATTCTGTGGCAATGAGGAGCACAGGCGCGGCGGGAGCGAGGACTTGTCCGAGCGAGCGAAGCGAGCGAGTCCCGC